>JAUVGT010000309.1 GCA_030593645.1 Deltaproteobacteria bacterium | reverse complement strand
GGGACGTTGGGCCATTTTCAGGGGTGAAAGCGTATTTAACATACGGTGAAGTCCTGAAAATGGATCAACGTTTCTTGATGGCCTGATATAGGGCGAGCGTAGCGCTTTTGGACCAAAGATTTATGCAACGTTAGGGTAAATATTGCAGAGGTTAATAAATGGTTTCATTTGCAAAAACAAGGGTCTATCGGTAAAGCAAGACTGATCAGTTTAATGCTCGCGTGTGCTCTTCTGGCGGCACTGGTGATTGTCTTACAGGAAGTCAATATATGAGGATAAAAACAAGCGATATCGCATCAACAGGCGCCGCACAATTTCTTCTATATTATTTTGTCCATGCGTATACTTTAACCCTGCGTTTAAAGGTTGAAAATGAAGATGAATGGGTTAATTATTTTCTAAATGAAAGCGGCAGGGTCCTGTTTTGCGGTTTTCACCAGCAGTTTTTTTCTGTTATCCGATACTTTAAGAAATACACTGCTTATCAGCCTGCACTTATGATTAGCAGAAGCCGGGATGGAGAAATTGTCGCCCGGCTTGCAAAACGGACCGGCTGGTATCCAATCAGGGGTTCCTCTTCACGGGGAGGAAGTAACGCCTTAAAGATGATGATTGAACATCTAAAGACCAAAAGGATAGCGGGCCATATTGTTGACGGGCCTCGCGGTCCGGCCCAAAAAATAAAACCAGGGGTCATTCGATTGGCACATATTTCTAACGCCGCGATCGTGCCTGTTTATATCGCGGCAAAAAGAGCATGGTATTTTAATAGCTGGGACAGGTTTTTACTCCCAAAACCTTTTACAAAAGTTATTCTCAAATTTGGTGATCTGATTAAATTAGACGCGACCGAAAATAAACAGGATTTTGAAAACCAGCGGCAATCTTTGGAAAATACAATGCACAGAGAATTATCAATGCTGAAAAGCCGATTTCTCAAACCTCAGGGTACGAAAAAAACACTGTAACTCGTTTCAGAATCTATCACCGGATTCATTTTTGATGCTGCCGGTACATGCAGTATTGATTATGAAAAAATGCTCCACCAACCAAAAAATACTTGTTAAAAAAGGATATTACCGCTAAAATCAATACCGGGAATGTTGATAATATCGCGGGTATGATAATGATTCGATTTTGAGCCATTTCAATCGATATCATATAGGCTATGGATCAGCTAAAATAGTTACACGACCTCCTCTCAGGCTCAATTTCGGTGTGGAAAACACTTCCGGAAAAAAATCGATTTTGAATGATTACCCACTTTATTAAATCATAAATCCGGGATCCGGTAACGGAGGGAATGGGTTGAAGAATAACCAAAATGCCGATTCAGAACAACTGGCTTGCTTTGCGACCAGAAGAATAACGGTAGACGGGGCAAAAATCGGCTACATGTATCGAGAGGAGCCGGTATTTCTTAACGATTCGGGATGGCGTTTTTTTGCAGGGGATGAAACAAAAGACTATCTTGATAATTCTCAGAATATAAAAATTTATGATCTTAACACAGTTACAAAGAACTATCCTGAAGTCATTCCCTTTCTGGACGCCGACATCGATTCCGTGGTTGAAAGGAATTCAAAAACCGGTAAACTGTCTAAAGTCACTGACTAGAATTTACCATTAGAATGGTCCAGCCCTTAAGATCCTCAGTCCAGGTAAAGTCCGCGTTGCTGATCAGATATTTCTGTTCAGCTTCTTCTATTTCACCATATGTTTTACTGCCTGTAAATTTTATAAATGACCGCGGGGCATAGGGAGTAATTTTAATCAGTTCTAACACCGGGGACCAGCTGTGAATCCGTTTTTTTTCCGTCACAAGACAAAACTCGGTATAACGCTGCTTACCGATATTATTTATAATGGTTGCGGCATTATGCCAGTCGGCTTTCATTGGGAAAGAAGTATCAACCGCAACCAGTACCCGATGCGGATTTTTAACAAAGTAGATATGGCAGGCGGCACTGTATATCCCGAACACGACTAAAACGATCGACATCCAGATTCCAAAAGGCTTCATTGTGTCCTTTACATTTGAGCAT
This sequence comes from Deltaproteobacteria bacterium, assembly GCA_030593645.1. Lineage (GTDB taxonomy): Bacteria > Desulfobacterota > Desulfobacteria > Desulfobacterales > JAUVGT01 > JAUVGT01. The sequence goes on along the minus strand of JAUVGT010000309.1, from coordinate 3,882 downwards.
TTAAAAGAGAACCGATTTTAAACTGTATTTCTTCTTCACCGGCATTTAGACTTGCCGCTTCCACTATTGATGAAAGTTCTTTTAAGACTTTTAGATTTGCATCGTATCCGATTGTATATATTGGAATTCTCATCCCTTCTACAACGGGACGAATCCTGCCAAAATCGATGCCGGTTTTTGTTTCACCGTCTGTCAGTACAAAAAGGGTGATTTTATTATCCGGGTTGTTCTTTTTTTCAGCGTTTAGCAGCATCAAAGAAACCGCGATACCATCATACATGGCAGTCCCGCCTGAGGCTGCCATATCCTCTACAGCGGCATGAAACGCCGCTTTCTGGTTCAAATTAAATTCGGCAACAGGCAAAACCACACTGACCCGGTCACTGAACAGCACCAGGCCGATTGAATTTCCCGGGGCGATAAATTCGCTCCCCCCGATTAAAGATTTCTTTAAAGCCTTTATCCGGGTACCGCTCATTGAACCGCTGACATCACACAGGAAGATGGCTGAAATTCGTCTTCCCGCGTCTTTTTTTAGCTTCCAGATTTTCTGGGCCTGGATCAGTGTTTTACCGGACGGCTTCTCAAACGGAGTAGTATATTCAAACGGTGGATTAAACCCGTATTTAAAAGCCTTTTTTTTATTTTTGGGCTTCTCAGCGAATAACGCAAATTTTTCAAGCACCTCCATCTTCTCGCCGGAAAGGTTCCCAATCGCATAAAGCGGGTTACTATGCCTGACACCAAAAGGAATAAATTTATAACCGGTCTGCAGCTCCACAGTATTTATGTATGTCTGGTATCCCATGACAAAAGCGTCCAAAGAGCCGTCATTTTTCACTGAGTCTCTCATATGGAGGGTTGTCATGGCCACAAAAGGTACTCCACGCTGGAAACTCTCAAAAGCACTGATCACTTCAGGGGAAAGCATGGCATCCTCCCGGTTATCGGCAAATGTTGCCAGGACCGTTACCAGGAAATTAAGGCCTGTACTGCTTGCAAAAGGATTTGTATACCCCATGGCCAGGTTTCCGTCAACCACCGCATTGACCAGCGTTTTGACATCTACATTTCCATATGTGGATTCCAGTTTTTCAGCAACAGACGTTTTCATGACAATACCCGCGATACTGCCAAAAATCTCTTTTCGAATCGGCGTAACCGGAATGCCCTGTGCATCTGCCATATCAATCCATAACTGGTGAACAGGGGCATACGCGTCAGGAAGATATTTTCTTGAAGCAATGAACTGGTAGCCTGTTCCTGAAGCAATTTTACGGATTTTCACTTTTGCTGTTTTCCCATTGCTTAAACGCTGGTTCAAGGCGTTGAATGCTCTGCCCACCTCGTTCAGCCAGCCGTCCGTTCCGGTTCCGGATCTTTGGGTGGTCACAAATATTTCGACAACCACATCATTTGCAGATAGTTGCGGTTCAACCATCAGGCTGAATTGGCTGATGTCCGGCAGTATCTGTTTAAGATCCCCTGGCTGACCCAGTTTAATCTTTGCCCTACGTTTGACAATGTTCCTGGTCCATGCCACATCAGTGACCAAACCGTTTAAGCGGGATACTGCCGCTTCATAGGATAACGGCTTGTTTAATATATTTTCCTTGAAAAAGCCCATGCTTCCTGCAAAATAAGATACTGCCAATACTGCGGCAGCAACGATAATAAAAAATATTATTTTTGTTCTTCGCATGATTCACCTTCCAGGAGTTTTTTTTGAATCAATAATGATGGTCTCGTAAAAAGTCCGAATGAGACGTGATCTATTTTAAATCAGTTGTTGAATATTTTCCCGCCTGCCTGGCAAGTATTTCAAGTTCAGCCATGGCTGTTTCCACGTCAACAGATCCTGTTATTTCCCCGGTATGGATATCAGCAAGCGCAGTCGCTGCATTAACGAGGCCTGTAATCGCGGATTCGTTCTGGGTATGAAGCTTTGAAATTTTCTTTAATTGTTGATCCTGAAGTAATAATCTCTGTTTAAGTGTTTTTATCTCTTTTGATTGTTCATCGGAAACATGACCTGAAGACAGGAGTTTCCTGATGCGGTTTTTGAGATACAGCACATCAACCGTGTTGATACTTCTTAATGCGACTTCGATATCGGACAGATTACCGATTGCCGATAAATAGACATGTCTTGCGGTATTCAGATACCGGCCAAACGTAAACTCACCTGAATTGAATCTTCTTTTCAGTACATCATTCAAGCTTTCAATTTTTTCACGTAAAACCCGAATCTGTCTGTATCCCTGCTCAGATCCAAGCTCCTTAAGGCTATATTGGAGGGCTTTTATTTTTTCAAATTCCAGCGACTCTGTCGATTCAATCGATATACGATAATAGAATCTGTAGAATGGTTCCGACCGGGTAAAAAATACCGGCCAAAGTAATAATAAAAACAGCCCGATACCGCCCGCAATGTACATCGTGATCGAAGCCGGCTGGAACCACCAATAAAAAATATATTCGACAATTAAAATAGTAAAAAAGGCAAGCCAGGTCAATGGGCTGGATATAATGATCTTTATGATACGGCCGGAGCTATTCATATTTTGAAGAGTATCCTGTCATATTGAATTAATAATTCGATTCCCGGCAACCTTGCTATCATACATAAAATACCCGAATGACACAATATAAAAATCCCATTGCCTGAAGCGTGCCGAATATATTTCTTTATCCTACGAGACCGTCAATTTTGGAGTGCGAAATTTAGATTTATGTGCTAAAAGTGGTAGATGATGTTCTCGCCATTTCAAACTGGCCGGTTATTATTTTAGCTTCTGTTATTCACAAAAATAGAGATAAGAAAGACCCTGGGGGAGAATTCGGTTAATTTCCTGCTTGAAAACCTGCCGAATTAATCAAATATGTTTTTTTTGTTTGCCTGTGTCACACTCACATTCATGTACAGCTATATCGGCTGGCATCTTTTCCTTTCCGGCAATATGTTTGTTAAGCGAAAAAAGACATTTCTTTGTTTTGTGCTTTTTTTTGCCTTTATTCCTTTCTTCCCGTTTTTTTTAAGAGCAAATCAGCTGGAAAATTCATCCACGGATTTATTTTTCGGGTTTGTTTACCTGGAACTCGGTTTTTTCTCCCTGGTATTTGTCTTTTTCCTGTTAACCGACTTAATAAAAGTACCGTATTATTTCATTAAAGGTATGATATCCATCTACAAAACAACGCGTCTTTCAACAAAAAGACTTTCAGATCCTTCAAAACGCCGGTTCCTGATAAAAACTACAAACATAGGGATCCTGGGTCTGTCCGGGGTTTTAACCGGTTACGGTTTATATGAAGCCCGGCGAATGCCGGCCATAAAGAGGGTTGAAATTCCCATTGATAATCTTCCTTCTGACTTCAATGGACTTAAAATTGTTCAAATTACCGATATTCACATCAGTCCAACAATAAAACGCGACTTCATACAAATGGTTGTGAACCAGGTAAATGCGTTGTCCCCGGATATTATCGCTTTTACAGGGGATTTGGCAGACGGTTCAGTGCAGTATTTGCATCAGGATGCGCAGCCTCTGGCAGGACTGACAGCCCCTCTTGGAGTCTATTTTGTCACAGGAAATCATGAATACTATTCAAACGCGCCGGATTGGATCCGGGAAGCTGAAAGGCTTGGCTTTACAGTACTGATCAATGAGCATCGTTTAATCAAACGTGGAAATAGTATCCTGCTGATTGGCGGAGTCACCGATCATAACGGGGGGCAGTTTGTTAAGGGACATACTCCAGATCCTGAAAAGGCAATTATGGGCGCTGACAAATACGATACCAGTATACTCCTTGCTCATCAGCCAAAAACAATCTATAAGGCGGCGGATGCCGGATTTGATCTGCAGTTGTCCGGCCACA
>JAUVGT010000347.1 GCA_030593645.1 Deltaproteobacteria bacterium | reverse complement strand
ATTGCGAAATGCAGCACAACGCAGAAGTTGGTCCGCCTACGGCGGATTACGAAACCGTCAATTTTGAATGTATTACTCCCTCGGTCTCCGGCATAAGGCGCTAATGCCAGAGACTGATACTGGTGGGTCTGCATATCAAGTTGTTCAACGGACCCAATCATATCTCCACATCTTTTTTTTCCAATTCCGCAATTCGATTGCTGATTGAATCCATTGTATTCTTTATTAAATCAGCTTGTTGTTTGAGCATGCTTAACTCATCAGCCGTGTTTTCAGTAACCATCTGCGGAACCATGGCAGATCCCCTGGCAAAGCCGCGTCTGACTCCGCGGCCGAAACCGTTGCCGCCTCTGAAACCGCGGCCGTTAGCCATACCCCTGCCAAAACCGGTTGATCCTGCCATGGGATACACCGCATTTGCAGAATTACAATTTCCCCTGGCACCGCCTGTCATAGGGCCGGCACCCATTGGTCCGCTTCCATCAAATCCAGGCATAATATTCACCTCCTTATGAATGCTGATCATGTTATACCAGCAGTGATTATGTTTTTTTATCTTTCCGGCCTGTATTCCGGCCATTGGTCTGTTTTCCGCTACGGCCTTGTCCCTGACCAGAATTCCGGCCGGTCTTCCCTGCTTTACATCCACCACGGCCCCTGCCGGTTCTGGCGCCGTTCCCTTGTGGACCGGTTCCATCTCCTCTTGGCATCATTCTCACCTCCCTTTGCTGATTTGAAAACACATTGCGATTTCTTCTTTTTCGTCTGCGTTTTCGACCACATCCCGGCATTAAAAATACCGGATCAATGTGTACTTCTTTTGTAAAAGAATCGAGCACTTCTTCAATATTGCCCCGGATAAACGGAATGAGTTTTATTCCACAATTTTCAATGATATTTGAAAGTACATCTGAAATTGCTCCGCAAATCAGAACGTCAATATTCAAATAACACAGGTTTTTGGCCAGATGAGTGATCGCTTCAGGATTAAATTTTTCGTAATGCCGGGTTATCATTTCTGAATGTTTGATTTCCACTATCAGAAGCATACGAGCGGAATCAAAGACAGGTGAAATTATTTTTTCCCACGCAGTAATCGCGACCTTCATTTTTATTTTTTCCTTTATTAGGATTATAATTCAAATGTTGTGCCATAATTATACTATGGGCGATAAAATATATATGTCCAGGAAAAACAAGCGATTACAGAATAAATTGAGTGGTCGGATTTTTGCTAATGATAGATAAAGTCGCGGTTGCGCGACTATATACAGACGGGATATTGCAACCTTATACTTCTTATTTTCGTTTGAGCTGTTTCAACGTTTCTGGATTCCCGCTTCCACGGGAATGACGGCCATCTTTGAGACATTACAAGCTTGACGTGACGCTATCGTATAAGTAAAGGGATGTAAACATAAAAAGTGCTGCCTTTACCCGGTGCGCTCTCCACACGAATTCTTCCATGGTGTGCCTCTACAATACTTTTGACAATAGATAAGCCCAGCCCGGTACCGATGATATAGCGGGTTTGTTCATTTTTGACACGATAGAAACGGTCAAAAATCCGGTCTAATTCCCCAGGGGGTATACCGTATCCATTGTCGCTGATACCCATACATAAAAAATCATCATCTGTTTCAAGCGAAATCGATATTGATCCCCCGGACGGTGTGTAGTTAACGGCATTGGTGATTAAATTGGACAGCACTTCCTCCATATTGTGCGGGTTGGCCAAAACATGCGGGACTGCCGGAAGGGTTTTTGCTGTCAATGACAGATTTTTGGCTTTGGCCTGATGAAACTGGACCTGTTCCTGGATTATCTCAGCCATACTGATTTGTTCTTTATCCTGAGTGATCAAACCGGATTCAATTTTGGCAAGATCGAGCAGTTCAGATGTTAAATTAATCAGGCTGCCTGTTTTTTGTGACACACGGTCAAGGATATGGCTCTGTTTATCGGTTAAGTCACCGGCTAAGCCATCCATCAGTACTTTTAACTGCATCAGGACAGAAGTCATCGGGCCTCTAATTTCATGGGCCACCAGAGAAACAAAATCGGATTTAATCTGGTCTTTGCGTTTTAAAGCGGTAATATCATGCAGGATGGTAATCGTTCCCAGGTTTATACCGGCCCGGTCCCTGAATGGGATACAATGGGCTCCTAATATGATTTCATCGGTGCTGTTTTCCGGCTTGGAGGTCAATTCATCATTGAGTTCAACAAAATCTGTTAAAGGCATGGACAGTGCTTTATTGATCAGGGCGATCAATTTCGGATTATTGACAATGGTTTCGATCGATTGGCCAATCACATTTTTTTTTCGACAGTCAATCATATTCAGAAAGGCCGGATTCGCAAGAACAACCCGTTTTTGATTATCTGTGGTCAGTACGCCGCCTGATAAATGGTTGACCATAATTCGCATACGCGATTTTTCCGTTGCGATATCCTGTAATGCCCGATTGTATTCGATCGCTTTGGATACCACCACCCTTAGCTGATCCGGGGAAAAAGGTTTGGGGATAAAATCAAAAGCACCCTTTTTCATGGCTTCAATCGAATGTTCAATGGTGGCATAACCGGTTATTACAATCACAACAGTATCAGGATGGTGTGTTTTAACCTGTGTCAGAACATCAAAACCGGATAATACGGGCATCATTAAGTCTACCAGAATAATATCAAAATGCTCATTTGCTATCATATTAAGCCCCTGTTCCCCATCTTTTGCGCAGGCAACAGCGTAACCTTCCTGTTTCAATATGGTAGAGCAGCCTTCCCGAATACGTTTTTCATCATCTACGATTAGGATTTTTTCATGGTATTTTTTTTCTTCTGAAATTTTCTCCGGCATTTTAAAGTATTCCTCTAATTCCAACGGGATGTTATTTGCTTGTTTTTTCGTTTTTCAGGATATCCAAGGCCGATGGTCTCGTAAAAAGTCCGAATGTGACGGTTTAATAAATGAGATCCTCACTCCTTAAATTCACGGTGGGAAGCTCCAGCAGAAATATCGTACCGTGGGGGTCTGTTTTTTTGATTGATATATTGCCGCTATTCTCCTTTACGATTCCATAGGCAATACTTAAGCCCAATCCCGTTCCCTTTCCATGATCTTTGGTGGTGAAAAACGGGTCAAAAATTCTTGCTGCATTCTCTTTTTTGATACCACTCCCGGAATCCTCAACTTCCAGGCAAATCATCTGCGTGTTTTTATCCAGATATGTACGCAAGGTAATGGTTCCCTGTTTATCGATAGCGTCGGCAGCATTGATAATCAGGTTGATGATGACCTGACTGATTTGATTTTTATCAACATGAACCGGCAGCTTCTCTTCGGACAGCTTTTTAACCACATTAATTTTTAAAAATAATTTTTGATCCCGTATCAGGGATAAACTTTTTTCAATCAGCGTATTTATTGGGCATATTTCCCGGGTCGGTGTGGTTTGCCGACTATAAGCCAGCAGATTTTTAACGATATCCCTGCAGCGTTCCGTGTCTTCAAGTACGTACTGCAGGTTCTTGAGCTGAGGATGATTTTCTTCAATGTTTTCCCGTATCAAATTCGCATAAAGGAGAATTCCGGTTAACGGGTTGTTGATTTCATGAGCCACACCCGCGGCCAGTTTTCCCAGTGATGCCATTTTTTCGGATTGAACAATCTGATTTTGGGTTTCTTTAAGTTTTTTTTCCGCGGCGATTTTATCTCTCAGGTCAGTATAGATTCCAATCGAAGCCACTTCTTCACCATCTTCATATAACAGGGAAGCATTGATTTCCACAGGGATCTCCTTATCTTCGGCATTGAGTATGGTTGTCCGGGTGGCGGAAAGTTTTCCGGGACCGCCATATTTTTTGTTTCTGAGCTTCTCCATGATCGCAACGGCGATTCCATCCGGATATAACTGCTTTACCTCAAGGGTCCTGGCCGCTTCATTAAAAGAATATCCGAAAAGTTTTTCAGCAACCGGGTTCATCAGCAGAATATTTCCATATCTGTCCGCAGCCACAATGGCGATGGGAGAACCTGAAATGGCCTTTTCCAGAAAGGCTTCGGTTTCCCTTAGAGCAATTTCCAGATTTTTCATCCGGGTGATATCACGGACACTTTCGATAATATATGCAACATCACCGTTATCATCCAATATGGGCGAAAAAAAACGGTCTTCCCATAAATGTTTGCCTGTTAAAGTGGTCACTCGCCGTATGATGGATTGTCCTTTTTTCTGTTCCAGTACTTTGATAAAAGGACAATTTTTATGAGGGCATTTATCATGATAAAAAACCTCGAAACATGTCTTGCCGATGACCTGATCAAGTTCTGTGTTGAATTTTTCAAGAAAAATCGTGTTGGCTGTTAAAACGACCTGGTCGGGTTTTAATATCAGGGTAGGAAATGAAAGAGAATCAAAAATCCGTATCCGCCAATCGATTTCGTTATAAATTTTTTTTTCCATATCATTTAGTTTCTATTATCATCCTGACCGGATTTCAGCAACTCATAATGGCTGAGGGATTTCAAAGGTTGTGTTTAATAGTTTTTTAGCTTTTGGAATCCAGGTTTCAGAAAAAACAATATACATGGAAGCACCGGTGCAGCTTGCAGCCAGGACAGGAACATTGTGCTTATCCAGAACTTTAAATGCCGTATCAGCGATTCCATATCGATCTCCGAAATGCGGACCCTGAAAATATATGATTCCTGCCGATGAGTCAATAACCAGGTTTTTTTTCTCATTTTTGTTCAACATATCGTTCAGATAGCGGTAAAACACCTTTTCCCGGGAATGTTTCAGGACAATACAAAGCCCCGGCGGTTTGTTTGTTAAGTTCCGCATCAGGACAAGAAAAAAATCATTGCTGTGTTCCTCTAAATTGATTAGCAGCGAGCCCAGTTTGCTGAGATTTTGGAATGCACAGGACGCATAAATAATTGATAAACCGGTGATTTCTTGAAAACCATAGGTCTTAATCCTGGGTTCAGAGTAAACAGCTATTGTTTCCACGATATATTCTCCACGTTCTTAACGTTCGATTTGTTTGACCCGGAATTCAGGTTTTAAGGGAGCGTGATTCGATCCAAGGCTGAAATCATTTTTTAATAATTCTGACGCACTTTCCAGTTTATCATAATCGGTGATCAGCGTCAGTGTCGATATTGAATTCGTCATGCCAAATAACGGGAGACCGGCCTGTCCAAAAATATACAGTATGTGCCCTAATAACTGCAGACGGAATTGATGGGGGAAAATTGAAATGGATCCCACAGGAGCGATGAACTCTACCATATCCTTAAGATCAGAATGATCATCGACGATTTTCTTGACTCGGTCCATATCCTCTGCCAGAACACAGCATGATCCCTG
>JAUVGT010000374.1 GCA_030593645.1 Deltaproteobacteria bacterium | reverse complement strand
GATGGCAAGAATGATTACAACCTTTACTGCGATTCCCATCATTATCATTGCAGTTGGATTAAAAACGAAATCAAATGTAAAAATGAGATACCTCCTTCGGACGATTTACTTGTATGCCCCTTAAGTTAGGACGCCGAACGCCGCGCTTCACACACTGGGCTGTGAGTAGCGCCAAATATTCAAAATAGTTTTGTAATTGATATTAAAAAAGTGAAACAAAAAAGCACCGGCTGAGCCCAGTTGATAGTGGAAGCGCTTGTTATCCACTGCCACCCAAATACTGAGTCAAATTAATCAATTCAATTGGTGTTTTTGATCCTAACATTCACTTTTTTCATAATATTAAAAGAACTGATGGTCTATCTCATCTGGATCATTATCACTTTATCGGTATATTTGGCGTATAATAGTAGCAGGCATAGCAATTAGTATTGTTAATATAAATGAGATCACACATATTTTAAACCAAATACCATACTTGCCTGTTTCTGCTTTTGTAATTTCTAAATACTTCAAAAAGAATAATGGATTAGCTGTATATAATCTGCTTTTCTCAACACCCCGTCTATATAAAAAATTTAACATTGCACAACCGGAATAGACAGCTATGCCTAGCATTATCATTGATAAATAATTTAATATTTGAAGCAACATACGTTTAACTTTCTCTAATTCTATTTATTAGATACAGGGTATCAATTACCGTCTATAAAGGATTCATCTAAAGATAAACAAGGATAACGGTTGCCATAAGTAACGGGCAGGTATAACCGAGATAGTAACTACAAACTTTCAACAATGGTTTTATGCGGTTTCTTATGAATCCGGAAGATACAGCCCGTTAATCTTAATGGCTTTGTTATGATTTCCTTATAATTATTTTTGTTTTTACTATACCTATTCTTTAATATAACTGTCATCCTTGAACCAATTTTTAATTTCTTCAACTACATCGTATAAGTGTCTGGGATCTAATTTGTTGCACGCGGTCTTATCCCATGGAATATATATTGGGAGCATATTGTTTATCCTAAGATGATATAATCGACCCCTTCTTTTGTGTGCTTCTATTTTCCTAATATCTGATTTATGTATAATAATTGTTCTACCAATTAAATAGATTGAAAGAATGTTTTCATCAATAACGATTCTTTTTGCCGCAATAAAAGTAAATTTAAGAAATGTAAAGGTTATAAGAACAACAAAAGAAAAATAGAAAAACATAAAAGAAATATCTTTAGGTATATTAAGATAACCGATTATAAAAAAAATAAGGAACATTATTAAACCAAAAATCAAATTCGCCCAATAACCGGAATTATTAACCCAATCTATCCGTTTGGCCACATTCTCTTTTTCTTTTTCAGAATTTTTCATTTCACTTTCATACATCATAACATTGATTAGCGTGAGTGTGCCTGATATCGTTTTTTAGTATATAGCAATAAAAAGGCACAATCACTTGTTATTAATAAATATTATTGCCAGTTATAAATTTTTTACATAATAATTGGAAGGAGAAAACCGCCATAATTTGTTATTCGGTCAAATCTGCTATATGGGATTATGAGACTCTGTCCTGCCAATTAGAGATGCTGCTTTACTTAAGAACTTTATAAATAGTTGTAAATAAACCTTCTTGTTAAAACAATATTGACAATCTCGTAAAAAGTCCGAATTAGACGGTTTCGTAAAAAGTTCAAATTCAAGGCGTGCAAATTTCGTAATCATGAAGCGTACTTATAGTACGTTGAATGATTGCGAAATGCAGCACAACGCAGAAGTTGGGCTTTTTACGAAACCGTCAATATTATACTTGAAATCTGTTTTTCAAAGAAGCGGTACTTGTGCATATTAACAGATCTCTAATGTTTGTCAATGATATGTGAATCAGAGGGTGTCATTAAAAGTGATGGAAAAGGATTAAATCCATTTTTTCTGGATACCGGATCGGGGTCCGGTATGACGTGTACCTTATAGTCGTTTCGGGCCTGATCCGGCATCCAGAACATATTGGAAAGACTGGATTCCCGATTCCTCGGGAATGACAACAAAGAGGAATTGTCGACTTTTTACGAGACCATCACTTTTAATTACACCCTGAATCAGATATCTGAAAGAAGTGGTCTATGGAAACAAATTCAAAGAAACTGCTTGTGTCGTGTCATGTGTGAAATATCGTATTAGGCAGAAACACTATTCGATAAGAACAAAGAAAACATATGCCGATCTGCCTTCGCCAAAGGCTTCGGCAAGACAAGATGGCGGTCAGGAGGCTTTGGTCTGACAGGTGTTTATTTTCTATTTGGCCATCAGATGTTCCACAGCCTTTTCCAGGCCGTCTATGGAGAGTTCATACATCGGGAAAATACTGCGTATGGCTGATATGGATTGGGTATAGCCCCACATATCTGATGAAATGGGATTCAGCCAAACTGTGTGCCGAAAGGTTTTTTCAAGGAATTTAAGGCATTCAAGACTGGGTTTGCCGCTTCGTTCTTCAATATGAATCGATCCGTCGGTGGCCATGAGTTCATATGGGGCCATGCTGGCATCTCCCACAAGAATCAGCCGTGTTTCAGGATCAATCTTTGCAAACTCCTCTATTCGCAGGGGTTTTTTATATCTGGCCGGATCCTCCCAGATTGTACCGTAGATGGTGTTGTGAAAGAAGTATGTTTTCAAATCCTTAAATTGCGTTCGCGTGTAATCAAAGATGGTCTGTATAACAGATACAAACGGCTCCATTGACCAGCCCCCATTATCCACCGCAAGGATAACCTTAATGCGGTCTTTGAAGCTCTGATCAAATACGATTTCAATTTCACCCGCGTTTTTCATGGTCTGATAGATGGAAGCATCAATGTTTACCTGATCCCTGGGCCCTGAGGGCACCATATTCCGGAGCCGTTTTAACGCCTCACCCACCATGGATTGGTTCAGAGGACCATCTAACGAATAATCTTTGTATCTCCTGTCCATGGCCACCTTAACGGCTGATTTATTCCCGGATACTCCTCCCACACGCATGCCGCCGGGATGATACCCTGAGTGACCCACCGGTGAATATCCGCCGGTTCCGATCCACTTATGCCCGCCGTGATGTTCGCCGCTTTGATCCTTTAATCGTTCCTTAAAATATTCGATCAGCTCTTCCGGAGACATTTTATTTAATTGATCTTCATCGATCCCCAACGCATCTGCCAGCATTTTTGGGTTTTGCAGCCACTGATCGAGCATTGCCCTGGCCAGTTCATCCAGCTCAATACTGTCGAAATCAGGCAGTTCCGCGCCCTTAAAATGATGGGCAAATACCTGGTCAAAATAATCGAAATAGCGTTCACTTTTGACAAGGATAGATCTTGACGCTGTATAGAAATCATTAAGAGAATTGATCAGTCCGGCATGCAGCGCCCGGTGCAGCGTCAAAAAAGATGTCGGGCTTACCGGAATCCCCGCTTCTTTTAATGTATAGAAAAATTTAATAAACACTTTTCGATATTTACCTAAGCAAAATATTTAATGTAATTTCAAAGCCTTTAAACAAATACAGGCGAAAAGAACCAGTAGTTATGAGTTTTGAGTGTTGAATTAGCGGAATATTAAATCGATTTTAAACCTTTCATTCATAACTTAAAACTCAAAACTGTATTAAAATAACCTACGCCTATCCGTATGATTTTTCGCCCGTTGATAGTCCTGACTTTTCTTAAAAAGAACACCCAGGAAAGGCAAATCCCCTTTAATCAGTTTTTTGGGTTTGAAATCAGGATCAGCATCCAGCGCGCGTATCCAGTTGATCAGCTCCCTGGTGGCGGGTCTCTTTTCTATGGCGTCAAGTTCCCGAAGCTTGTAAAACGCATCAATAGCGTTCTCTGATAATTCGGAATCCAGATCCGGGAAATGAACCTTGATAATCCTGCGCATCATTTTCGGATCAGGAAACGCAATATGGTGAAAATTACACCGTCCTAAAAATGGATCGGACAAATCTTTTTTAGCGTTTGATGTAATGATAATCACCGGCCGGTGAATGGTTTTCTTGGTTTTGTCTATCTCAATAATATCAAATTCCATCTGGTCCAGGACATCCAGCATATCGTCCTGAAAATCGGTATCTGCCTTATCGATCTCATCGATCAGGAGAACGGTTCGTATATCTGAAGTGAAAGCCTGACCGATCTTACCCATTTTAATGTAATCTTCAATATTACTGACATCCCTTTTTGAGTCACCGAACCGGCTGTCATTCAGCCGGGTCAATGTATCATACTGGTACAATGCCTCGATCAATTTCATACTCGATTTAACATTAAGCACCAGAAGAGGCATGTTCAGATTTTCCGCAATCGCGTGTGCCAGCATGGTTTTTCCCGTGCCCGGCTCCCCTTTCAGTAAAAGCGGCATTTCAAGTGCCATGGATATGTTTACGATATTTGCGAGTTCCTCATCCAGTACGTATCGGTTTGCCCCTGTAAAATTTTTCTTTATTTGATTTTCAGCCATCTATAACCTCATTTAGTCATTTTGAAACCACTTCCAGTGATTTCATTGATTCAACCCCATACCCATTAAACAAAAACATGAAAAGAGAACCGATTTCAAGGCTCTTCCTCCCGCGCGCTCATTATTATAACGTCATCAATGACGGTTTCGTAAAAAGTCCAACTTCTGCGTTGTGCTGCATTTCGCAATCATTCAACGTACTATAAGTACGCTTCATGATTACGAAATTTGCACGCCTTGAATTTGAACTTTTTACAAAACCGTCTAATTCGGACTTTTT
>JAUVGT010000446.1 GCA_030593645.1 Deltaproteobacteria bacterium | reverse complement strand
GGCGGAATTGCTCCGGGCAGGTATGCTGACCTGCTGATCATTCCGGATATCAATACGATCACACCGGAATATGTAATCAGCAACGGAAAAATCGTTGCGGAAAAAGGTAGTTTGGCTGGTTCTCCCAGAAAACATATTTTTTCAAAATTAAGTACACATACCATACACCTGCCTGAAGAGATCAAGCCTTCTGATTTCAAAATCCATGTGTCGCAACACGGTTCAGAGGTTGATGTCAGGGCAATCAGCATGGTATCCGATCTGGTAACCCGTGAAAGTACAGAGACAATCCCAGTTATAGGCAATGAAATCAATAGTAACACCAGCCGGGATATCATAAAGGTTGCGGCAATCGACAGGACCTTTATCCCGGGAAAGACATTTGTCGGACTCATCAAAGGCTTTAAGCTTAAGTCCGGGGCGTTTGCCTGCAGTGCTGCCTGGGATACTTCCGACATCATTATCGTTGGGGCCGATGATGCCGACATGGCCCTGGCTGTAAACAGGATCCGGGTATTACAAGGCGGTGTGGTGGTATGTGATAGCGGAAAAGTGATCGCTGAATTGCCCTTACCTGTTTTCGGCATTATTTCCAGTGAAACGATACCGGTTTTAGCGGATCAATCCAAACAGATCAGGGAGGCGGTATCCGGCCTGGGAGTAAAATTTCCGGACCCCATACTGACATTAATCACGTTAACAGGAGCCGCCATTCCATTTTTAAGAATCTGTGAGGAAGGGCTGGTTAACCTGAAGGATGGAGAAACTATCGATTTTTTTGTATAACCCGGAGAGAGTATATGGATGAAAAAGTCAGGGAAGCAATTTACACGGCAGTGGAAAACGAACCGTTTGCAAGGGTATTTAACATAAAGCTTATTGAACTGGATACCGGGTTTTCGGCGGTAGAAATGATCTATGAACCAAAAATTATGGATAATATCTACACCCGCGCCCATGGCGGTGCTGTATACGCCCTTATTGATGAGGCATTTGAAACAGCCGGTCAAACCGATGGTACAATTGCAGTGGCATTAAACGTTAATGTCACATATGCTGCAAGCCCTGAAGACGGAAGCCGGTTGCGAGCGGAAGCCAGACTAATCAATCAAACCAAAAAGACAGCCGCCTATGATATTAAAGTGCTGGAAAATGGTAACAGGCTTATTGCCACATGCCAGGCCCTGGCATTTCGGACCGGTAAACCGATCCCATTTCTATAAACGGATTGTAGAATCATTTTAATCATGTTTCGGTTTCTAATACCCCGAATGCTTCTGAATCCATCAGCTTAATTCCATTTTCCTGCAATATCTCAATGGCTTTGTCATTATCACTGAATCGGAATATCATTATCGCCTTGCCCGATAAAAGTCCATTAAACGCGTACATGTGAACCACGTGGACCCTGGCCTCTTTCAGTGGTTTTAGCAGTCTTGAAAGGCTTCCGGGTTTATCTTCAATTTCGGTGACAATGACATCATTCACATAAGCTGAAATCTGCATCTCCATTAGAATCCGCCGTGTGGTCGCGACATCTGAAACAAGGAGTCGAAGCTGGCCGAATGCACCTGTATCTACCAGATTCGCTGCCCTGAGATTGATCCCGGCTTTACCGATGGCTTCAGTGACTTCATAAAAACGTTCCGGAGCATTTTCAATGGATATTACAATTTGTTTCAGTTTCAAACCTGCCTCCATTATTCTTTTTTAACTGTGATCTGTGATCAGGCACCCGAATCGAAGTGGTTTTGAAACCATCTCCAATCAATAATGTTATTGCAAAAATCCCATCACCCTGGGCAGCCACAGTACGAGATTCGGCATGTATGTCATGATAAAAAGCACCGCGATCTGAATGGCAATAAACGGGAGAACGGCCTTTGATATATAAATGATATCCCTGTTGGCAATGGAGCCGGTAATATACAAACTGACACCCATGGGCGGCGTGCAGTATCCAATGGCCAGGTTAACCGTCATAATCAGACCAAAATGCATCGGGTTGATATCGAAAGCACCCAGCATCGGCAGGAACACCGGGCCGAGAATCATCGTCGCTGAAATAATATCCATGAACATACCCACAATGAGCAAAAGAACATTCATGGCCAGAAGAAAAACCACAGGAGATTGGATCGCCGATAATACCGCTTCCGTAATCGCTCCGGGAATGCTCTCCAGTGTCAGCAGACGGCCGAAACAGCTTGCGCCGGCCACGATGATCAGAAGGGTCGCTGATGTGATCGCGGAGTTGACGGTAATCGGTTTTATATCTTTTATTTTCAGCGACTTATGAATAAATAGCTCGACGATAAAAGCGTAAACACAGGCCACAACGGCCGCCTCATTTGCGGTAAAAGCACCCGAAAATATTCCGCCAAAAATAATGACCGGCAGCATTAAAGACCAGAACCCTTCTTTTAAGATTAACAGAACTTCCCAGGTTGACGGAACCGCTTTTTTTGTAATGGTGGTATTCTTACGAAAGTAAAAATAGGTGTAGACGCACACCCCGCCCATGATCAGGACACCGG
>JAUVGT010000209.1 GCA_030593645.1 Deltaproteobacteria bacterium | reverse complement strand
GACGGTTTCGTAAAAAGTCCAACTTCTGCGTTGTGCTGCATTTCGCAATCATTCAACGTACTATAAGTACGCTTCATGATTACGAAATTTGCACGCCTTGAATTTGAACTCTTTACGAAACCGTCTAATTCGGACTTTTTAAGAAACCATCAGATTTAAGTCTTTCGGACAAAGGATTAAAAAATAACCTTGACAGTATCATTTTTATGATGTTATGTAGATCATTTTTTATTACGTGGATTGATACAATCCTATCCTTGCTCCGGGCCAACCGGGGCTTTAATATCCGTAAGGAGGAACTATGCGAAGGTACGAAACAATTATTATTATTGATCCTGATTCTTCTGAGGAAGAACGGAAGCCGGTGTTAGACAAAATATCCGATCTGATTCAGCAGGAGAATGGTTTCTTTGTATTATTTGATGAATGGGGAAACCGTAAACTGGCTTATGAAATCAAGAAAAAAAACCGGGGACATTATGTACGGGTAGACTATTGCGGATCCGGACACCTTGTAAATGAAATGGAACGCTTTTTCAAAATTGATGACCGTCTCCTGAAATATATGACAATCCTGCTTGATGAAAGCCCAAACCTTGATCAAATCAAAGAAGAACTGGCAGACGCCAAAGCCAGGGAAGAACTGGCAAATGCCAAGGCCAGGGAAGCAAAAATAAGGGCCCAAGAAGAACGCATCGCTAAAGAAAGTGAGGCTGATATCAAATCAACCCCTCCTGAAGCATCCGAGCCCGAAGCGGAAACCGACAGCGCAAAGGACGATGAAACCGATGATCAAACCGCGGAGGCTGAAACCCCATCAAATGAAGAACAAAAGGAGGAGTAACAAATGGCCGGAAGATATAATAACGATAAGAGAGGCAAAAAAAGACGGGTTTTTCATCGCAGAAAGGTTTGCCGGTTCTGCGCGGACAGCAGTATAGTGATAACTTATAAAGATCCTAAATCGTTAAAATATTTTACCACAGAACGCGGTAAGATACTCCCAAGACGAATTTCCGGGACATGCGCAAAACATCAGCGTTTAGTATCGCATGAAATTAAACGTGCCAGGACAATCGCATTGCTGCCATACGTGGGTACACTCGATTGATCATCAGAATAAGATAATTGAATAGAATGATTCGCCCCACTCAGACAAGACCCTATCATCTGCCCGGCCTGGATTATATAGAGTTATTCAGAGCGGATGAAACCGGAGGTATAAATGAAAAAAATTATTTTAAAGGAAACAATAGATTCACTCGGTATTATCGGTAGCGAGGTCACAGTGGCAGACGGTTATGCACGTAATTATCTGCTGCCCCAGCAAAAAGCGGTACTGGCAACACCACAGAATCGTAAAATAATTGAACAGGACAGAGCTAAATTTGACCTGCAGATCGCAAAAGAACGAAAAATTGCTGAAGAGATGGCTGAAAAACTCGAAGGTATTTCCTGCACGATATCAGCAAAAGTCAGTGAAGAAGATCGCCTTTACGGATCAGTCACAGTACGTAATATAATCGATGCCCTGAAAAAGCAGGAGATAACCGTTGAAAAACGAATGATCCTGCTCAAAGAAACAATTAAATCGCTTGGTACCTTTAAAGTTCCCATCCGGGTATATAAAGAAGTTGAACCTGAAATTACCGTTGAAATAGTACCGGAAAAATAACTCTGCCCTCCTGTTCTGATCAGTTCCCGTATTTCCGGTTGATTTACGCACTACAATATCAATATTTTCTCATCATTTATAATTCAGGGGTATGAATCGTATGATTATATCCCTGGATTCGATTAAGTATGGTCACGGTAAATGCCAGATAAAATATTAAAGACCACAAAAGATCCGTCCTTATACCATCTTCCGCCGCATAGTATCGAGGCAGAAGAATCAATTATTTCCGCCATCCTTATTGATAACAATACACTGCTGGATGTTCTTGAAATTCTTACACCTGAAGATTTTTATCGGTCCTCACATCAGATCATATTTGCGGCGATAACGGAGTTGTTCGCGAAAAACGAACCGGTCGATCTGGTCACGCTTAATAATATTTTAAAAGAGCGGGGAGAACTTGAAAAAACCGGAGGCGCATCATATCTGGCACGCCTTTTAGACACAGTTCCACTTGCCGTTAACGCGCAGCACTATGCGAAAATTGTTCATGACAAGTCATCTTTACGGCGCCTGATTGAAAAGTCGAATATCATCGCCAAGCGCTGTTTCGAAGATCGCGGTAATGTTGATGAAATTATCGATTTTGCTGAAACCGCTATTTTTGAAATATCCGAAAGCAAAACCAAGCAATCATTTGCACCACTGAATAAAATGATTGATAACAACATCGATGTTCTTATCGAACGCCAGAAAAATAAAGCTCTGGTCACCGGTGTGACCACCGGCTATACACTTCTTGACCAGAAAACCTCCGGGCTTCAGGATTCCGATCTTTTTATCCTGGCCGCACGCCCAAGTATGGGGAAAACCGCTTTGGCTCTGAATATCGCGAGGAATGCGGCTGTTGATGCCAATGTGCCGGTAGCAGTTTTTTCTCTTGAGATGTCCAAAGAACAGCTTTCCATGCGAATGCTCAGCAGCGAGGCCCGACTGGATTCATCCCGAATGCGAAGCGGTTTTATTAATCAGGATGACTGGACTCATATCACTGAGGCGGCCGGCGTTTTATCAAATGCGCCAATCTATATTGACGATTCTCCGAGTATTACTGCGATGGAAATAAGAGCCAAAGCCAGGCGACTGAAAATGGATAAAAACATCGGGCTGATTATCATCGATTACCTCCAGCTCATGCAGGGACGTCAGTCAGCTGAACGCCGGGATATTGAAATATCGGAAATATCAAGATCATTAAAAGCCCTGGCCAAAGAACTCAGCCTGCCGGTTATGGCGCTTTCTCAGCTAAACAGGATGCTCGAACAGCGCAGTGATAAACGTCCCCAATTGTCCGATCTGAGAGAATCCGGTGCCCTTGAGCAGGATGCTGATGTGGTTGCGTTTATATACAGAGATGAAATCTATAACAAGGAAGAAAATAATCCAAACAAAGGGAAAGCGGATATTATCATTGCCAAGCAAAGAAACGGCCCCATCGGAACCGTGCCGCTTGTTTTCCTTGACTCTTATACCCGTTTTGAAAACCCCGCGGGCGAAAATATGATGTAAACACTCGATGGGAAATACTTGAATCATTGGATCATTGAGTAGAAATGAATTTAAATGATAAGGGTTCGCGCAAAAATAACTTTACATGACGGTTTCGTAAAAAGTCCAACTTCTGCGTTGTGCTGCATTTTGCAATGATTCAACTCCTCTGTTAAATAAAAAGACAGATTTAACAGAGCGGGTCCGATAAGTACGCTTCATCATTACAAAATTTGCACGCCTTGAATTTGAACTCTTTACGAAACCGTCTAATTCGGACTTTTTACGAGACCATCTTACATGATTTTCTATATGTTAAACCAGGGTTTATGATTTATAATATGATCGACCGATTTTACATTCAATATCTTTTATGAAGCGACTTTATGGAAATATCACGGGTCTAAAGGCCAGCCAGATACGAAAGCTGGAAAATCTTTACCGCCGCCGTATCCCTCCTGAATATATCATCACGCCGGAACTTGCAAAGGATCTTGTCGGGATTTCACATGAAATCCGTCGGCAGATCGGTCTGCTCTTAAATCGAAGGGGAAAAACCGTATGCGTGATTGTCGGTAATCATAAAAAGATTGTTATCCCGGATATCAGTGAATACCGTTCAGATCCGGGGCGCCTGAAGGGATTGCGATGTATTCACACCCATCTTAACGATGAAGGTCTGACAAAAGACGACCTCACGGACCTATCCTGTCTGAAACTGGACATCATGGGTGTGATCACTTCGACCACCGACGGAAGACCGGACTTGATCCATGGCGGACATATCCTGCCCGGCGGTACACCGAAAAAACCGTATGAAATCATGCCGCCGCTTCTTCCGAACCAGCTTGATATCGGATGTCTTGAGCTGATCAGGGCCCTTGAAACGGAACTCGCTCAGGTTCGATCTTTGTACAAATCCGATAAAGGTGTCGAACGTGCTCTTCTGGTTAGCGTAACAACAGCTCCTTCAGACCAGGCAAAAAACGCTTTAGCCGAACTGGAAGAACTGGCTGTTTCCTGTGGAATCCATGTGGCCGATGTAGTCCTTCAGAAACGAAAACAGATTGATTCCCGATTCCTGATGGGACGCGGAAAACTTGAAGAGCTTTCTCTTACGATTCTTATCAAAGGCATCACTCTCATTATATTTGATCAGGAACTGAATCCTTCCCAGATGGGCGCCATTACAGACCAGATCGATATAAAAGTTATTGATCGAACCCAGTTAATTCTCGATATCTTTGCTCAGCGGGCGCAGTCAAGAGAGGGGAAGCTGCAGGTTGAACTGGCCCAGTTGAAATACCTGCTGCCGCGCCTTGTTTATAGAAACACCGCTATGTCGCGGTTGACGGGCGGTATCGGCGGGCGTGGACCCGGCGAAACAAAACTTGAAATCAACCGCAGGCGCGTGCGTGATCGAATCGTTCGTCTGGAGAAATCTTTACTGCTTGTCATGAAACAGCGTAAACAGCAAAAAGCCAGGCGGCAGAAAAAAGAGCTCCCGGTTATCTCAATCATCGGTTATACAAATGCCGGTAAATCCACCCTTTTAAACACCCTCACAAAAAGCAGTGTCCTTGCGGAAAAACGACTCTTTGCCACGCTTGATCCTTCAAGCAGGCGCTTAAAATTCCCAAAAGATATTGAAGTGATCATCACCGATACCGTCGGATTTATTGAAAACCTTCCCAAAGATCTTCTAGTCGCGTTTCGAGCGACCCTTGAAGAGCTGGAGTCTGCAACCCTCCTGCTTCATGTTATCGACATCAGCAATCCCCGGTTCAAAAACCAGATAAAATCGGTGGAAAAAATTCTGGATGATCTGAAACTGGATCATATCCCGATAATCAGTGTCCTAAACAAAAAAGATCTTGTGGACGATGATACCGTGAATAATCTCTGTAACAGCCTCAAGGGAATTGCCATTTCGGCGAAAACAAAATCAAGCCTGATAACACTTATTGAAATAATGGAAAAAAAAGTAGGCGGGCCGGTAATTTCAACACCATATAACATATAATGTATTTTTTTATAATACAATGTATTACGTCTATTAATCATTGACTTATTCATGATAATTATTATATATTTGTACGCTTATGAACTTGGAAGAAATCAAACGAGTTGGGCTCGCTGCCGCTTTCAAAGCCGCAGAGGTACTTCGGTTTCATTTGGGAAAATTAACTGATGTAAAAAAAAAGGGCGCCATTGATCTGGTAACCGAAGCGGATACTGAGTCTGAAGCGGTTATTGTCGATATCATTAAAAAAAGTTTCCCCGACCATTCGATCCTGGCCGAGGAAAGCGGCCGTCATAAAGGTTCTGCAGAAAATCTCTGGATAATTGATCCCCTTGACGGTACGACAAATTATGCTCACCAGTTGAGCCTTTTTGCCATTTCAATTGCTTTTTCGACAAATGGACAAATTAACACAGGTATTGTTTTAAATCCCGCAACAGGTGAACTTTTTACCGCACAGCGCGGGCAGGGTTCCATGCTCAACGGCAAACCTGTAACGGTTTCAGAATCTGATTTGGTTTCAGAAAGTCTGCTTGTCACCGGTTTTCCTTATAATTTCAATGAAGACCTGGAGTCGATTATCGCAAGATTCACCCGCTGCCTCAGCGCTTCACGGGGAATCAGGCGGCTTGGCTCAGCGGCACTGGATCTTTGCTTTGTGGCTTGCGGAAGATTTGCAGGTTTCTGGGAACAGGATCTGAAACCCTGGGATACAGCCGCCGGCATGCTTATCGCACTGGAGGCAGGAGCAAAAATAACCGATTTTTCAAATCAAATGTTTTCAATTTATAATAACGAAATCCTTGCTACCAATGGCAAGATTCATGGAGAAATGCTTTCTCTGTTAGATATTAAGGAAAAAATATGAATAATGAGTTCGTAAATAACGGTTTTTTAAACAGCCTTAAGGGATGTTTTGGGGATTACAATAAAGAAGATATTATTTGTAAAAAAATGTGCGCTCTGAGACTCAGCTGCACAATCGAGCATAATCAAAACATAAGAATGGAACTCATTGAAGATCTGGTTTCTTCAGACGGTATACTATTAAAAATTCAATAAACCGGTTTGTCGTATTTTCATTTCTTTGATTTACATATGGATAAAAAAATAATCCGGCCGGGCGGTGAAGTTATCTGGAGGCGGCGGGAAAAAAAAGTTGCATACGATTATCAGAAAAACGGGTTGTATTTCGCCCAGATGGCTGAAAGCATAAAAGAGGTCGGAGCCGAAGAGTTGGACGAACTGGGCGCTGTAAAAATAAAGCCGGCTTATGGCGGGATCGGTTTTCAGGCCGATAAGACCACCCTGTATCGGATTAACTATACAACACGACTTGCTTCCAGAATACTTGCTCCGCTCATATCCTTTCCCTGCTCTGATGATAATCAGCTCTATAAGCGTGCAAAACAGATTAAATGGATGGATTTTATATCCGGTCACCACACATTTGCTATTTTCAGTAATGTGTCGGATAGTACGATCAATAATTCCCACTACGCCTCCCTTAGATTAAAAGATGCCATTGCAGATTCATTCCTGGAAAAATTCGGCGAAAGACCGAACATCGATACAAAGAATCCTGATATATGGCTGAACCTTTATATCAGAAAAGACAGGGCTGTGATTAGTATTGATACTTCCGGAGGCTCACTTCATCGCCGTGGATACAGACAAGAGGCCGTATCAGCTCCGATGCAGGAGACTGTGGCGGCGACAATCCTCAGGCATATAAACTGGAACGAAACAGCGCCCATTTACGATCCAATGTGTGGTTCAGGTACCCTTTTGTGTGAGGCGTTGATGCAATACTGCAATATCCCCTCAGGTTTTCTCAGGGAGCATTTTGGGTTTGAATTTTTACCGGATTATGATCGATCCATGTGGACTGAATTAAAAAATGACCTTGACCGGAAAATCCGGGAAGTCCCGGTGGGACTTATTTCAGGAAGTGATAGGTCTTCAAATGCTGTTGAAATTTCACGAAAAAATCTTGAGAATCTGCCCCATGGAGATAAAATTAACCTGGAGGTTATAAATTTTACGAAACGAACAAAGCAGAAAAAAGGAATAATCATTACAAATCCTCCCTACGGAATCCGTATGGGACAAAACGATAATATGGATCTGTTTTATAAATCGATCGGAGATTTTTTAAAACAAAAGTGCCTGGGATCAACCGCTTATATTTATTTTGGTGACCGGAAATATATAAAAAAAATCGGACTTAAACCAAGTTGGAAAAAACCGTTAAAAGCAGGCGGTCTGGATGGAAGACTTGTAAAATATGAACTGTATTAACTGTAAGGAAATATGATGAGTAATGAACCTGAAAAAATTATTTATTCAATGATGAAAGTAAGCAAGCTCCATCATAATAAACCTGTGATAAAGGACATATCCCTTTCCTATTTCTATGGAGCTAAAATCGGTGTTCTCGGTCTAAACGGTTCCGGAAAAAGTACGCTGTTACGTATCATGGCAGGTGTGGACACAGAATACAATGGCGAAGCCATGCTTTCTGACGGCTATACTGTGGGATTCCTGGAACAGGAGCCGGAACTGGATTCTGAAAAAACCGTAAAAGCGATTGTTGAAGAAGGTTTGCAAGAAGTCGTGGACTATGTGAATGAATACAATCAGATCAGCGAAAAATTCGCTGAACCCATGTCAGATGAAGAAATGGATCGTTTAATATCCCGGCAGGGTGAACTCCAGGAAAAAATAGACACCCTGGATGCCTGGGACGTTGACTCCCGCCTTGACATGGCGATGGATGCATTACGCTGTCCCCCGGAAGAAACACAGATAAAAGTCCTTTCAGGTGGTGAAAAACGGCGCGTGGCGCTTTGCCGTCTATTATTGCAAAAACCAGACATCCTTTTACTCGATGAACCGACAAACCACCTTGACGCCGAGACAGTGGGCTGGCTTGAACGACATTTACAGCAATACGCCGGAACAGTTATTGCGGTTACACATGACAGGTATTTCCTTGACAATGTGGCAGGTTGGATCCTGGAGCTTGATAAAGGACACGGCATTCCATGGAAAGGTAACTATTCTTCCTGGCTCGATCAGAAACAGAACCGCTTGAAACAGCAGGAAAAAACCGAAACAGAGCGCCAGAAAACACTTCAGCGGGAATTGGAGTGGATCCAGATGACTCCCAGGGGACGTCAGACAAAAGCCAGGGCGAGGATTACCGCGTATGAAAAATTATTGAATCAGGACCATGAAAAACAAGCCAGGGATCTGAAGATTTATATCCCGCCCGGTCCCAGACTGGGAAACGTGGTGATTGAAGCGGATAATGTGAGCAAAACATATGGAGATCGTATTATATTTGAAGGCATGAATTTTTCACTCCCCTCAGGCGGTATTGTCGGTGTTGTCGGACCAAACGGAGCCGGAAAAACAACATTACTTAAAATGATAACCGG
>JAUVGT010000351.1 GCA_030593645.1 Deltaproteobacteria bacterium | reverse complement strand
TGGTTGATACTCAGATGATCAAGATCGGAAATTACCAGAAGATCTGCTCTCCTCCCCGGAGAAATTGCGCCAAGATTTTTTAATCCAAAGTATTCAGACGGATTGATGGTGGCCATTTGGACGGCGGTAACAGGATCAAGGCCTTTTTTTATGGCACGTCGCACGATGTAGTCGATATGCCCCTGCTCAAGCAGGTCGTGGGGATGCCGGTCATCCGTGCACCACATCATGCGTCTGGCGGTTGATTTATTGATGATTGGAAACAGGTTGTCCAGGTTTTTCGCGCCCGTACCCTCACGAACCATGATATGCATTCCGGCCATGAGTTTTTCGTTTGCTTCCTGCACGGTAGTGCATTCATGATCACTTGATATACCCGCTGAAATATAAGCGTTGAGATCACCGCCTGTAAGACCCGGCGCGTGACCGTCAACCGGTTTTCTCTGATTTTCCGCGATTTCAATTTTAGCCATCACTGAAGGATCGTTAAATATAACACCCGGATAGTTCATCATTTCGGCCAGGGCCACGATCCTGTCATGGGATATCAAAGGTTTAAGATCATCAGCATCAAGATTCGCGCCGGAAGTCTCCATATCGGTGGCCGGGACGCATGACGGAAGTGTAAAATATATATTTATGGGCTGGTTTTTACTCGATTCAAGCATGTATCGAATCCCTTCAAGACCCAGCACATTGGCTATCTCATGGGGATCGGCCACCACGGTTGTTGTACCCTTACCCAGCACACACCTGGCAAATTCAGACACGCATGACATTGAACTTTCAATATGTACGTGTGAATCGATAAAACCGGGCGCAACAAACGCGTTTTTTAAATCAACTGTCTTTTTTGCGGGTAAATCACCGGTTCCGATGATAAAGCCATCATAAATCGCTATGTTCCCGGGAACAATTTCGCCCGAAAATACATTGATGATACGCGCGTGGGTTAAAAGCAGGTCTGCTTCAATCTCGCCACGTGCTGCATTGATTAAATTTTTTTTGTTCATGTTAATCATTCCTCAATTATCGGTATCGCTATCGTCTTTTTTTAACTGATAGAACCAGTTATTACTTAATGTGAATTCTACATACCAGAAACAATCGAGTTAATGATTCAGTGACAGAGACGCAATACATTGTGTCTACAGGGATTTAATAAGACGATTGCGATACCGATACCGACACCGAATTCCGATTTCTATATTATCCACTCCAATAGGTGGCTTTACTACTTACCATTCGCAATAACTTTGCCGATCGCTCTCGAATCCTCAAGTATTTCTTCCAGATCCATGCATAAAAGCTTCCCGTCTTCAAGTACGATCCTGCCGTTTATCATTGAAGTATATACATCGCTTCCCTGTGCCGTGTAAACAAGATGCGAGGCAGGATGATACATGGGAACCATGTGCGGCTGATCTGTTTTAATTATGATGAGATCGGCTTTTTTACCCGCTTCAAGGGAACCTGTTACCATGTCAAGGCCAATCACCTTTGCACCGCCGATAGTGGCTATTTTCAACACCTGTATGGCACTCATGACAGTCGGGTCCGACATATCAACTTTATGAAGTTTTGCCGTTATGTCCATGGTTCTGAAAAGATCAAGAGTGTTATTACTCGCGCAGCCGTCAGTTCCCAGCCCTACAGGTATTCCGGCCGATAGCATTTTGCTGACCGGGGCAATCCCTGACGCGAGCTTCATATTGCTTTCCGGGTTATGGGAAACGTTTACACCCTGTTTGAGCATGATTTCAATATCCTTGTCATCCACCCACACACAGTGAACCAGGAGTGTGTTTTTGTCCAGTATTCCAAGACTGTCAAGATACTGAACCGGCGTTAAGTGGTGTTCAGATTGAAAGTTTTCATATTCATGCTTTGTTTCCGCCACATGGATCTGAAATACCAGTTGATTTGAGTCCGCAGCGGCTTTCGCTTTTTTTAACGTTTCTGGAGAACAGGTATACGGCGAATGACAAAAAATAGATGGTGTAATTAAAGGCGAAGTATTCAAAAGTGTTGAAGCATATGCTTCCGCGTGGTTTATATTTTCAGAAGGGTCAGGAACACCGGGCGCGGGAAAGTCAATCACACCTTGTCCCAATACAGCGCGGATGCCTGAAGCAAACACAGCCTCGGCAACATCTTTTTCAAGGAAATAACCGTCACAGCACGCGGTTGTACCTGACATGATCATCTCAGCGCATGCCAGCCTGGTGCCGATTTTTACTGATTCTTTGTTTATATGTTTGGCTTCAGCCGGGAAAATATGCTCTTCCAGCCATTCCTGAAGGGGAAGGTCATCGGCAAGCCCTCTGAACAGTGTCATGGGAAGATGGGTGTGTGTGTTTACCAGTCCCGGCATTACAATTGAACCTTTGGCGTCGATTATTTTATCAGCTTCGGGGATGGACTGTAAACCGGATCCATCCTCTATCTTTACCAGGTCACCGTCTTTGATGCATATGATACCATTTTCAAAGATCTCAAAGTCTTTATTGCATGTAACCACTGTACCGTTTGTAATGACAATGTCGAATTTCATGGTTCTTCCTTATGGTTTTTCATTTCTTCTCCAATCTTTCTGACATCATCCATTACTTTTTCAATATCCATTGTCAGCAGGTTCCTGTCCTTCATAACCACTTTGCCATTAATAATGGAAGTGGATACATCACTTCCCCTGGCTGCGTATACAACATGAGAGATCGGGTTATACATGGGGACGAGGTGCGGTTTGTTTGTATCAATAATGATGATATCCGCGAATTTTCCGGGCTCAATCGAGCCTGTTTGCTCTGAAAGACCCAGGGACCTTGCCGCGTCAATGGTACTCATTTTAAGCACCGTTTCAGAATCCAATACGGTCGGATCAAGAGTACTGACTTTATGGAGCTTGGCTGTGGTGTCCATTTCGGCAAACAGATCAAGGTTATTGTTGCTGGCGCACCCATCAGTTCCGATACCCACGCACACACCGGCTTTAATTAATTCGGGTACCGGGGCAATCCCTGATGCCAGTTTCATATTGCTTTCCGGATTGTGGGCAACCTTGACATCAAACTCCTTTAACAATGAAATATCTTGATCCGTCAGGACCACACAATGGCAGGCAAGTAAATTAGGAGCCAGAACACCCAGATCTGCCAGGAATCCCACAGGGGTGAATCCGTAGCGCTCTTTGATATCTGAAACTTCATTTTTTGTTTCTGAAACATGAATAACCAACGGGATGTCATGGGCCTGCGTAATGGACAGGGCTTTCTTGAGAAGCTCTGGAGCACACAGGTATGGTGAATGAGGTTCTACCGCGATTGTGATCAGGGGATCTTTTTCCCATTTGGCAATCAGTTTTTCAGTATATTCAAATCCTTTATCGATTGAGCCGTAGTTGGGGGAATCAAAATCATACAGCACTTCACCAACCACAGCCCTTGTTCCTGCGTCTTTCGCGGCCTGGGCAACGGCATCTTCAAACAGGTACATATCACAAAAGCAGGTGGTTCCGGAAAGAATCATTTCCGCGCATGCCAGAAGGGTGCCGCGATATACTTTATCATAATCGAGTTTTGATTCTGCCGGGAAAATATGTTCATTTAGCCATGTTATCAGGGGAAGGTCATCGGCCAATCCCCTAAAACAAGTCATTGCCGCGTGAGTATGCGAGTTAATAAGTCCGGGCATGATAATACCGCCCTCCGCATCAATTGTTTCTGAAATCTGCCAGGATGAAAAGTCAGACA
This sequence comes from Deltaproteobacteria bacterium, assembly GCA_030593645.1. Taxonomy (GTDB): domain Bacteria; phylum Desulfobacterota; class Desulfobacteria; order Desulfobacterales; family JAUVGT01; genus JAUVGT01. The sequence goes on along the minus strand of JAUVGT010000351.1, from coordinate 1,503 downwards.
GAGATCCCACGGCAGTTATTTTTTCCCCTGATATGGCGATAGCCCCGTTGTCAATGACTGAGTGTTTGTCACTCATGGTAAGCACAACACCATTTGAGATGAGAATATCCGCTTTATTCGTTGTCATTTAAATTCTCCACTACTTTTTGAATGATTTTATCTATTTTTGGCGCGGTCTTTTCAGCCACAGCGATGATCTCGGCCACAGTAGCCGGAACCGGCTTGTCAGGGATGTTAATGTTTGTAATTGTGGATATGCCCAGAATTCTCATGTCGGCGTGAACCGCCGCGATGACTTCCTGTATGGTTGAAAATCCAACGGCATCAGCACCGATGAATCTGATGAACCGGGTTTCTGCGGGGGTTTCCAGCGAAGGCCCTCTAAGCCCGACATAAATTCCCTTTTGCAGGTTCATATTTTCATTCTTACCCGCTTTTTCGGCAAGTTCTGCCAGGTGGTGATCATAAACCCTGGTCATGTCCGGGAACCTGACCCCCCAGCTTTCTTCATTGGGACCGGCAAGCGGGTTGGCGCCGGTAAGGTTGATATGGTCCATGATGATCATGATGTCACCTTCGTAATAAAGTGGATTTAAACCGCCCGCGGCGTTTGTGAGTATCAGATTTTTTACACCAAGCTGCTGCATTACCCGTATCGGGAAGGTAACCTCCAATGGAGAATATCCTTCATAGAGATGAAAGCGTCCCTGCATGGCGATGACCTGCTTATTATTCATACGGCCCATCAGGAGACGGCCATGGTGGCTCTCAACTGTAGAAACCGGGAAATTCGGGAGGTCTTCATATTTAAATGTATCGGATATCTCAAGTGATTCAGCACTTTCACCCAGCCCGGTTCCGGTGAGAATCCCGATTCCGGGGGATATATCGGTATGAGTCTTAATATATTCCGCTGCTTCCATGACTTTTTCTTTATAATTTTTCATAAAATCACTCCCTGAAATATTAATAAATATGCATCAAGAATTGTTCTTTTATATACTGGATTCAAGTATTTGAGGGTCTCGTAAAAAGTCAGAAAATCGTCTTTAGCGTCATTCCGGCGGAGGCCGGAATCCAGTAATTTCATACACTTCTGGCCTCCGTCGAAGTGACGGGTAAACGGACTTTCTACGGGATCATCAAGTATTTAGCAGCTAGGAGTATATAAAAAACCCATAAAAGCAATATTATATAATTCAGAGCAGCGTTTTAGTCAAGATGACAGATCGATAAGGAGTTCACCCATAAATGAGTCATAAATTCTGCTAAAACCGTTATTTTAAAGAAGCCCAGTTCATTACCAAGTGAAAATTGCGTTTTTGGGTGAACTTTTTACCAGCCAAAAAAGCCTCCTTGTGTTAAGAATTATAAGCGCAAACATAATAATTCTTAACAAAAACAAGGAGGCTTAAGAGTATGATACACCAAATTGGCAGGAAATTGCGACAACAAATTCATTATTTTTCGGGTGAACTTTGTAAAGGCATGGGTGCCGTTGCT
>JAUVGT010000245.1 GCA_030593645.1 Deltaproteobacteria bacterium | reverse complement strand
TCCGCCATAGCTTTAGCGGCGGTGTATCACCCCTATAAGGGGATTTAACAAGTGCCTAAAGTGCTCTTAAGTGACTAAAGTGCCTAAAGTTAATGAATTCTGTCTGTTTTTATTTAAAAGATGGAGCTTATAGCGACTCCGGAACTTTAGGCACTTTGATTTATTTCTCAGGCAGAGCCATTTATCTCTGACCTGGCCCAAAGGACCAGGTTTTATTTGATAAAATAAACAAATGAAAAGCCGAATACTAAAAATGTTAAGACAGGGGCATACTGTTTCCGGCGAAATTCTCAGCAGGGAACTGGGTGTTTCCAGGGTTTCGATATGGAAACATATCAAAGACCTTAAGGAACGCGGATACGATATTGTTGCTTCCCCTAAAGGATATGACCTTGGTTCTTCTCCGGATGCGCTTTTTCCCTGGGAGTTTCCGGACCGGGAAGAAAAGATTCACTATTTTCCTAACGTCGACAGTACCATGGATATTGCCAGGGAGATGGCTGTAAAGGGCTGCCCCGGTTTTACGGTCATTATTGCCGGACAACAGGAAAAAGGACGGGGGCGTCTGAAAAGGATCTGGCATTCTCAACAAGGAGGGCTCTATTTCACAGTTGTTCTTCGTCCGGATATCCCCCTGATACTCAGTCACAGGGTCAGTTTTCTGGCCTCCGTGACACTTGCCGAAACATTACGCGGATTATTTAAAATTGATGCAAAAGTGAAATGGCCCAATGATATCCTGGTTAACGAGAAAAAGATATCAGGGATGCTCTCGGAAATGGAAGCGGAAACGGATAGGGTCAAATATATCAATCTCGGTCTGGGGATCAATGTGAATAATGATCCAAAAGTTTTTGAACCGTCTTCGACATCGATCGCGGAGATTAACGGCAGACCGGTAATGAGAAAAGAGATACTGGAGGAGTTTTTGAATCAATTTGAAGCCGGTATGAACACCGACCATCTCAATAACGCTGTAAATAACTGGAAGAAATATACCGTCACATTAAATCGCCATGTTAAGATTGTCACAAACAATAAAACATCTGAAGGTATGGCGCGGGATATTGATGAAAACGGTGCACTGATCCTGGAACTGAGTGACGGATCAATGCAGAAGATTATATATGGGGATTGCTTTCATGTATAAAAGTGGTTTCAAAACCTCTCCTCGGATTCAATTTCTGTGTTGGGGCAAAGTTTTTAATCCTCGAAATATGTTATATATTCCTGCGGTTAAAAACTTTACCCCGCCTTGAACTTGAACCCTATGGGAGGTTTTGAAACCACTTTCGATTGTTGCACTGATAAAAGTATTTTCAAGGAGAAATGAATAATGATGGCTGATACCAATCAACTTCGTATGATGATTTATGCTTCACTACTTGCCGCCCTAACCGCGGTGGGTGCTTATATCGCTATTCCTATTGGACCTGTTCCGATTGTTTTGCAGAATTTTTTTATATTACTAACCGGCCTTTTATTGGGAAGCAGATGGGGACTTGCTGCTGTAGCGGTTTACCTTCTTGCGGGCGCGTGCGGACTACCTGTATTTGCCGGGGGGAGCGGCGGTATCGTTCGTTTTGCCGGCCCAACCGGGGGCTATCTTCTTGGGTACCTGCCGGCAGTGTGTGTGGTTGGCCTTATTGCAGAAAAGGGCAGGAACCGTATGGTGTTTGATATTATCGCAATGATATGCGGATCAGCCATCATTTACGCATGCGGGGTTCCGTGGCTCAAAATGATATTATCCCTGTCATGGGGAAAAGCCTTTGTTGTCGGGATGGTTCCATTTCTGATCGGTGATGCTCTCAAGATCGCTGCTGCCGTGCCCATAGCCAAAGTCTTAAGACCGATTGTAAAAAAAATATGATCAGAGTCCGCAATCAGAAACAACCGATGTTCAAACCGGAAAAAATAAAAAATTAACCACGAAATACACATTAAAGACATGAACGGTGAACACTTGTCAGGCCAAAGCTTTAGCGACGGCTGATCGAACGCTTGTCAGGGCGTAGCTTTGGCGAAGACTGGCCCAACGTCGAACGTCCAATAAGGAATACGCTTCGCTCCATCTTGTTATATGTTTCGTGTATTTCGTGGTTGGGAAAAAATAATAGAAACATTTTTGTGGAAATTACATGAGTATCATTGAAATAAAAAATCTGTCACATCGTTTTGAAAACGGAACTATGGGTCTGGACAATATCAACTTATCCATCGAGAAGGGGACATTAACCCTGATAGCCGGCCGTAACGGGTCCGGGAAAACAACCCTGCTGCGTCATTTAAACGGTCTGCTGCTTCCGGAAAAGGGGAGTGTTCTGCTGAATCATGTTCCGGTATCCAAAAACCTGAAAAGGGCCAGGCAGATGGTCGGTATGATGTTCCAGGATGCTGACAGCCAGATTGTCGGTGAAACCGTATCTGCGGATGTGGCGTTTGGGCCGGAAAACCTCTGCCTGGATAAAGCGGAAGTGGATATTCGGGTCAATCAATCGCTTAGAGCCGTCGGATTAGAAAACTATTTCGATCAACGACCCCATCTACTGTCCGGGGGTGAAAAACGCCGTCTGGCAATTGCCGGGGTCCTTGCAATGGAACCCGATATTCTTGTTTTTGATGAACCATTTTCAGGCCTTGATTATCCCGGTGTCAAACAGGTTCTGGAACAGATTGTTTCCCTTCACAAGACCGGTCATACCATACTGGTAACCACCCATGATATCGAAAAAATTATTGCCCACGCGGATCGCCTGATTATTATGAACAACGGCAAAATCATCAAAGACGGTGTACCGGATGAGATTGTTCCCGGTTCAGAAGAGTTTGGGGTCAGAGAACCGTGTCTGTCACACATGGGAGTAAGGGTTCGGTCATGGCTGGATTAACGGCTTTTAATTACCTGCCGGGTAATACATTTCTGCATGTCCTGGATGTCAGGGTTAAACTGGCCGCCCTGGTGATGCTGAGTCTGACCTGTATCAGGGCGGATTTAACGGAATCCCTAATGATGACCCTGTGCCTTTTATTTCTTTTCAGAGCCATTCATTTGTCATTTAGATCGATAAGCAGGGAGCTTAGGTATTTTATTGTTCTTCTTCTCATTGTGTTTCTGGCCAGAGCGTTTTTTACTCCAGGCAGACCGTTGATTGGCATATGGTCGCTCACCATGACCCACCAGGGCGTTTCGGATGGCATACTGATTGCGTGGAGGCTTTTCCTGATTATAATGCTGAGTCTGCTCTTTGTTTCGAGTACAAGACCATCTGATATCAAAGTCGCGGTTGAAAGACTACTGGCTATCTTTCCATTTATATCCCGGAAAAAAGTAGCGGTAAAAGTAGCTGTGATGATGAGTTTGATCCTGAGATTCATACCGGAAATTGTCAATCAGGCCAAAGAGACACTTGACGCTCAAAAGGCGAGGGGGATCGAAAACAGGAAAAACCCTGTATACAGGCTGATCAAATTCGCGGTTCCGCTTATCCGCCGAACATTTGAAAACGCGGACAGGCTCGCACTGGCTATGGAAGCAAGATGTTATTCTGAAAATAGAACCGACCCGGAACTGGTGTCCACACAAAAAGATTTGCTGGTATTCGCCGGGGTCACTTGCTTTTGCCTAATTATTATAATAGCATAGTACCATCCATTGATAAAAAACTGAACGTCGAACACTTGTCAGTTCATAGCCTCTTGACCACCATCTTGTCTCGTCGAAGCCTTTAGCGACGGAGGTTGGCAACGGCTGATGGAAGGCGCTTTGCTTTATCTTATTTTTATTTGAATATGGAAGGATGATGATTTCGTAAAAAGTCCGAATTAGACGGTTTTGTAAAAAGTTCAAATTCAAGGCGTGCAAATTTTGTAATCATGAAGCGTACTTATAGTACGTTGAATGATTGCAAAATGCAGCACAACGCAGAAGTTGGACTTTTTACGATACCGTCAAATAAGAAAAACCCAATTCTAATTAATTGACAGGGCTGATCCATTAGTGTAATCCCTGTTTCGATTATTTTTGCACGAACCCCAAGGAGAAAATAAATTGAAAGTGATCATTGTGGGTGCCGGTGAAGTCGGATTTCATATTGCCGGTCATCTTGCCCTTGAAAACAAAGATGTGGTTGTCATTGATAAGGATCTAAATGCATTGCACCGATTAACAGAAAAAATCGATGTACAGGTGGTTCATGGATCCGGAAGCAGTCCGGTGGTCCTTGAAGAGGCGGGCCTGAAATCAGCCGAAATCCTTCTGGCTGTAACCAATAGTGATGAAACCAATCTCGTGGCATGTCTTGTGGCGAATAATATTTCACCGGCAACCCGGAAACTGGCACGTGTACGTGACGCGGATTTTGATGATTATTACAATTTTTTTCGGGATAAAGCCCCTCATATCGATACCATTATAAATCCTGAGATTGAAGTGGTTAAAACCATTCAAAGCCTCATGAATGTTCCCGGCGCGGTTGACGTGGGCGAATTCGAAAACGGCCGCATAATGATTACAGGAATCTACCTGGATAAAAAAGCAAACCTGGCTGGTGTTCGACTGTCTGATCTGCCTGAAAAAACAGGAGGAATCAGGCCGCTGGTTGCCGCTTTAATCCGTGAAGATGAACTGATCATTCCGAGAGGGAAGGACAAACTCCTGCCCGGAGATCTTGTCTATTTTATCAGCGAGAAGGAAACGCTCATAGACACTCTGAAAGTTTTTGACAAGTATGTCAAACCGATTAAAAGGGTGATCATTGTCGGCGGCGGAAGGATTGGTTTCAGACTGGCTTCCGTACTTGATGAAACATCAATACAAACTAAAATTATTGAACGTGACCCCGACCGCTGCAATGAGCTTGCGGAAAAGCTAAACAAGGTGGTTGTACTTTGCGGAGATGGTTCGGACCCAGGTCTTTTGTCTGAGGAAAATATTCGGGAGGCGGATGTGGTTATCACCCTCACCCATGATGAGGAAACGAATATTCTGACATCCCTGTTAGCCAAACGAATGGGGGTGGATAAATCGATCACCCGGATCAGCAAGTTCGGTTATTTAAACCTGATGTCCACCATCGGCATTGAACAGGTTGTAAGCCCCAGGCTTTCCGCCATCAACTCCATCCTCAGGCATATCCGCAGGGGCAAGGTCATATCCGCCATATCCATAAAAGGGGAGCAGGCTGAAATTATGGAAGCAGTGGCACTGGAAACATCGGATATTGTGGGAAAGCCGATACGGAAAATGCCGTTCCCCAAGGGAGCGATTGTGGCCGCAATCATTCATAATGATGAAATTGTCATACCCAGCGGTGAAAGTGTGATCCAACCGGGTGACAAGGTCATTATTTTTGCGCAGAATCAGGCCATTCCAAAGATCGAAAAAATTCTGTCAGTCAAAATGGAGTATTTCTAAGATGCGCTGGCGTTATATCCTGTATGTCGTTGGAATATTGTCCCTTTTTTTTGGACTGACAATGATCGTTCCCCTGGTGTGGGGATTATATTATCGTGACCAGAGTGTGGTTCCGCTTTTAATATCCATGGCCATTACCATTGTGAGCGGTTTAGCGCTTGTTCTTTTTTTCAGGGATTCAGAAGCAGAATCAATCAGTCAGCGTGAAGGAATGGCCATTGTCACAGTCGGCTGGACAGCCATTGGTTTTTTCGGAGCGCTTCCCTTTTACTTTGGGATCGAACATTGCGCATTTGTGGATGCATTTTTTGAATCTGTTTCAGGTGTCACCACCACCGGTTCTTCAATCCTGACCAATATTGAGGCCGTATCAAAAGGGATTTTATTCTGGCGCAGTTTTATCCAGTGGCTTGGCGGCATGGGTATTATTGTGCTGTCTATCGCGATTCTTCCGTTTCTCGGGGTTGGGGGAATGCAGCTGTATAAAGCCGAGGTACCCAGTCCGATACCGGACAAGCTTGCGCCGCGCATCAGGGAAACCGCCATGCTCCTATGGAAGGTGTATTTCCTCTTTACGCTGGTTCAGGTCATACTCCTGATGCTGGGTGGAATGGATCTGTATGATGCTCTTTGCCACGCCTTCACAACAATGCCCACGGGTGGTTTTTCAACCAGGAACGCGTCGGTTGCTCATTTTAACAGTATCTATTTTGATGGGGTCATTATTATCTTTATGATTCTTGCCGGAATTAATTTTTCGCTGCATTACCAGATGTTAAGGGGTAAACCCCTGGCATTCTGGAAAGACGCGGAATGCCGGTTTTTTCTCGGCGCGGTACTGGTTCTCACACTCATTGTCAGCCTGAATATTCACAAATCAGTTTACGACAGCCTGGGTGACGCCTTTCGTTATGGTTTTTTCCAGGTGGCCTCGATCATTACAACCACAGGGTATGTCACCGCGGACTACGGAAAATGGCCTGCCATGAGCCAGCTTATCCTGTTTCTTTGCATGTTTCTTGGAGCATCCGCGGGTTCTACCGGCGGCGGGATGAAATGCCTTCGCATCATGCTCTGCTTTAAGTATTCATACAAGGAACTTTTTTCCATGATCCATCCCAGGGCGGTCAGCCACGTAAAAATAAGCGGAGTTGCCGTTCCACAGGATGTCATCAGAAGTGTGTTGGGGTTCCTTGCGCTTTATACCGGCCTCTTTGCAATATGTTCAGTGATATTGGCGGGTTTGGGGGTTGATTTTATAACCGCGGTATCCGCTGTAGCCGCGACTATCGGAAATATCGGACCCGGACTCGGCATGGTTGGCCCGACTGATAATTTCGCGCAGATTCCAATACTGGGCAAGTGGCTCTTAATATGGTGCATGCTGCTCGGGAGGCTTGAAATTTACACGGTTATCATATTGTTGGTACCGGAATTCTGGCGAAAATAAAAATTGGTCTCAAAAGCTCCCCTCAGGCTCAATATCTGCGTTGGAGCGAATATTTTAATCCTCGGAATATTACATATATTCCTGTGGTTAAAATATTCACTCCGCCTTGATCTTTAGCCTGATTGAAACTTTTGAAACCAATTTAGAGGAATTTACATAACTCAATTTAGGGTCTGGGTGTCTGCAATTATAATTTTTGATCTGTCATACCGGACTCGATCCGGTATCCAGGATATAATGAATTAACAATTCCATAACGTCATACCGGACCTGATCCGGTATCCATATTTTTGAAATCAATTCCCGGAAATATTAACAAATAGATTAGTTTTGCATTTTTTTCATTGACAAGTTATAATTTTAAGGATACATAATCTATTTTTTTGCTGGGTTTAATCAACCTATCGGGCCGTTAACTCAGTCGGTAGAGTATCTGCCTTTTAAGCAGAGAGTCGCTGGTTCGAGCCCAGCACGGCCCACCACCAAAAAAAAGAGACATTGCGTCCCCATCGTCTAGCCCGGTCCAGGACACCGGCCTTTCACGCCGGCGACAGGGGTTCAAATCCCCTTGGGGACGCCATCAATAAAATATAGGCTTAGCATTGTTGCTAAGCCTTTTTTGATGGTCTCGTAAAAAGTCCG
>JAUVGT010000081.1 GCA_030593645.1 Deltaproteobacteria bacterium | reverse complement strand
ATAATGGATGTGATAAAACATGTCAAAAATAAAACAAATATAAATCTTTTTATCTGTTCTTTATCCCTCACATGATTAACGATCATGAAAAATACGATATAGTATTCAATGTACTTCACTACAAAAAAGAATCCGGTCTTCAAATTCACATTGCCTGCCATAATCCCAAAACCAGTTGAAAGAACACATGCAAGAATATATAAAAGTATTGCCTTATTCAAAGGAGTTTTTAAAAAAAGACCCAGCTCCTTATTCACCGCATTCTTAACAAACCAGCTAAACCCGATCACAATCAGTAAAAAATCTTCCAGCCGCAGTGTCACTCCTCTACCCAGAGAAGCACCCTTAGTTTCTCCGATGATAATCTCAGGAGACAAGAGCATTGATAATATTAATATGTAAAGGCCAAATTCGATATTTAAAAAAGATACTACAAACAGAATGACTGCCGCCAATCCCCAGATCAATTTTGAAGGTGTTGCCTGTGAAGACATATACCCAAGCAACAGAGCCATGCCCAGAAATAGTATAATAAAGATGAAAGCTCTTAAAGATTCAGAATTTTTATCCAATGGGTTTTATCTTTATTGAAATATAATTACTAAAAGGAAGGTTTTTGTCAATATTAGCCGCATATGTTTAGAAGTGGTTTCAAAATCATCAACTGGGTGTATGGGTAGCCACCCATATAATATAGTGACGTCCATCCTTTATCACCCCAATTGAGCCTGAGATGAAATTTTGAAAACAATACTATGCAAAGTTATTCCATAATACTCCAATGATCAATAATAAAATTGCAGCTATTACAGCCCCGTATAAAAGGGTTTTTCTTAAGCGCATAACATGTTTTATTTTTTCGAACAGGTTTGAAACCTTACCATTTCCAACAGAGGATTTCTCTTTATCTGAACCGTAGTAGTATTGGGTATGGAATTTAAAATAGTCAGGGCCTACCTCCGGTTTGACATTATTCAGTATGACACCCAACACATTCGCGTCAATATTGTCCAGTGTGCTTTTCGCTCTTTTCAACACACCGCGTGCGATTTTACCGACCGTATATACAAGGATTACACCATCCACAAGCGGCGCAATTTCAGTAGCATCAGCCACCGGTAAAACAGGAGGCGCATCAATAAAAACAAAATCATACTCCCTTGCCGCCTCCTTAAGGAAATCACTAAATTTCGAAGACCCAAGAATTTCGGACGGGTTGGGTGGTTTTGTTCCAGCGGTTACCACATGTAGATTATCCAATCCGGGAGTTTTCATAACATCATCTATTTCAAGATCACCAAGCATAAAATCAGATATGTTATTAACCACTTCTTTCCAGGAATAATTCCCCAGTATATAATCAGTTAGTCCGGGCTCCCTGGAAAGTCCAAAGTTTTTATATACCAGGGGTTTTCTTAAGTCAGCTTCAACCAACAGCACATTTTCACCGGCCTGGGCCGTACTGAGCGCAAGATTGATCACATTGAGTGTTTTCCCTTCCTGAACAAAAGTACTTGTAATGAGAAAAACTTTTCCTTTTTTTTCGAGACTCATAAATTGAAGATTTGTTCTGAGCGATCGAAATGCTTCGGCAGCAAGGGATTTGGGATCATAATGGATAATCAGATCAGTCATTTTTCCATTCCCCGCAACTCCCTTCTCAAGCAGCTCTTTTTCATCTTTTTCCATAAAGGGTATAACACCCAGTACAGGAACTTGAAGGGATTCTTCCACATCTTCAATGGTTCCCATGGAAGTGTCGAACAATTCAGCCCCGAAGGCGAAAACAATTCCAATAATAATACCCATTACTATTCCGGTAAAAACAATTGTTGCAGGGGAAGGAATATTGAACGGCTCTGATGGTTTTGTTGCGGGTTTCACTATAGTAACTTCTTCAATAAGGCCAGACTCCTGTATCAGGGTTTCCTGGTATTTTGCTTTTAATTGAGAAAACAAATCCGCCTGGAGTTTCACTTCTCTTTCGAATCTGGACATCCGGATCGCTTTTTCCGGGAGGGTTCCGAATTCACTCCTTAACTGATTTTTCTTTTTTTGTAATATGCCCGAACGTATCTTAAGAGTATTGAGATGTGCTCTCAGTTCTTTCTGTGTTTCATTGACAACTGCTTTAATCTGAGCATCTGTTTCATTTACCTGGGGATGCTTTTCAGTTAAGTGAATCAGAAGTGTTTGTCGTTTTAACATCAAATCGTTTAGTTTTATTTTTAATTGATATACAGGAGAATTATTGTCTACTGTAATTAATGAATCAACAAGCTCTGCCGGGTATTCACCTTCCATCTTTTTTAAAAGCTGCAACTGGGAAATTAATTCCTTTTGCTTTAGATTAATATTATCAAACTCGGTTTCAAGAGTATTCATCCGTCTTAACATATTAAGTGTTTGACCATCCAGTGAAACAAGAGAATATCCCTCTTTAAAATCCTGGAGATCTTTTTCAGCTCTTTTAAGATTTCCGGAAGTAAGCTCTATTTGTTTTTCAATAAATTTCTTTGTTTCGTCTGTTTTACGTTTCTTTTCTGCCTTATTGTATTCCTGATAAACGATTGTAAGTTTGTCGGCTACATCTGCGGCTTCCTCTTTGTCACCGGAAACCACCTGGATATTAATAACATTTGCTCCCTTTTCCTGTTCAGTTGTAATAATCGATTTCAAATACTTCAATTTATTGGAATATTTATCTGTTTTTCTTATCTCTTCATCAGCAATATCTTCCGGAATCCAGTTAAGCATTTTCGAAATTGCTTTTAAAACAGGATAGCTCGTTAATAAGTACGCATGTGTAACCAGGCTTTCACCTTGATTCCAAAAACCACCTGTAAGAAGAGATACAAGGTTGGTTGATTGTTCGATTTTTATTGCAGCTTCTGCTTTATAAAGCGGTGGGGGTTCCTTCAATCTTGCAAATCCATAGCTGCATAACCCAACTAAAAAAACCATGCCAATTATGATGAATCTCTTTTTCTTGATTATTCTCCAGTAATCTCTCAGATCTACATCATATTGTGCCATCAAAAAGTCCCTTTGCCGAAAGTTGAAATATCTGCGGTGAACCGTTCATCCTACCCTACACGAATTTATTTAATAACAAAATTATTTATTCAAATAATGTTTCGTCAATGTAGTCGTATTCTCTTACTATTCTTGCTGGTGTTAAAACAAGTTGAAGTAATGGTTTGATCCTTTTTAAAAATATATTTATGTCCCCCAAAAAACCACGTGGGACATATATTAGGTCTCCGTTTGCAAGCATGATATTCTGCGTATGATCACCATGTACCAAAAGTTTTTGAAGATCCGAAGATATAACTTCCGGTTTTTTAATATCCCCCCTGACAATCTTTGTACTTTTGGATGTGGCAAAAACAGTAACTCCACCTGCTTTTGATATGGCCTCAAACATCCTCATACCGTCGCCGGAAAATATATACATACCCGGTTTTTCAACTTCACCAAAAACATATACACGATTGGCATCCTGAGTTATGGATGGTATAAATACCAGATCCCCGGCATCCAAAATCAAATCCTCCTCTAAATCATCCTGGTATATGGCCTTGTAAAGATCTCGTGATAATGTACTACCGTTTTTTCGCCTGACCCTGACTTCCTTCAGGTTCGCTCCCGGTGCCGGTCCGCCAGCTTTGGAAACCATTTCGAGGAGGCTCACTTTTCCAGTCAATTCATATCTGCCAGCACCTGAATGTTCCCCTCCGCCTCGAACACCTCGTCCAATCGCACCTGTTATTGTTACAAACTTGCTGTTATATTTCTTAACGATTAAATCCAAACGTGGTTCCTTTACATAGCTTTTTAGGTATTCTATCAATTCTATATCCAGTTTTTTAATTGTATAGCCTTTAACAAAAAAATCATCCAAAAAACCAAATGAAATAGTACCATCCGGTTTGACAAGCACATCCTCTTTAATCGGCTCTGTTCCCTGCCAAAGTGTAATCTCAAGTATATCACCTGGATCAATTTTGTATTCCGGGTGGCCGGAAATTGTTGTGTATACTTCATTCTCCTCAATTTCTTCTATTCCATTTTCTATATCTGAGTCACCAACAGATCCTGCTGTCCTTGTCTGGATACCGATAAGTTGCTCGCCTCTTCCATGCCAGAATTTTAGTCCATCCCCATATGAGGCTGCACAGATATCATTAACACCATTTTTGTTCAAATCAGCAATATCCATCCCGTAGTAATTACCCGAATCCGGAAATCGTCCATAGATGGGAACCCAGGAACTCCTGCCCCTGTTTCTCCATGCCTGCACGCCATTCGTATCAATAGAGCTTGCGAGAATATCGTGTTTATCATCTCCATCAATGTCTATCAACAGTACATCCCAGTAACTTCCAATTTCCTCAATACTTGAATATTTTGTAAATTCTCCTCTACCATTTCCAAAAAATATCTGTACTCCGGCCCTGTACGTTGCGGCAATAATATCAAAATTACCATCACTATCTATATCACCTACAGTTAGACCGTAATAACTACCCTTTACTAAATCAGGCGTGGAAGACCACCCGCCCTTACCATCGCCGTGCCACACCTTCAGTGCACCGGAAATACCCCAGCCTGCCCCGGCCATATCAAGTAAACCGTCATCATTAAAATCTGCAAGAACCACGTCCATATATTTATGTGTAATTGTTGGACCGGTTTCAGCAAACCAGTTACCTTTTCCGTCTCCCAACCAGACCTGAATGCCACCCTTTGTTTCGGAAGTTGCATTGGCCGCCGCGATGTCAATATTACCGTCATTATTAATATCAGCAAAGTCCAAGCCCTGGTAGTTATTGATATCAACAGGTCCTGTCCCCTTTTTCCATTTTCGTCCAGATTGATTCAGCCATATCCTCACTCCTGAGGAACCTCTTTGAACTGAAAAAATGATGTCATGATATCCGTCATTATCCACATCGGCAATCACTAAAGACTGAACATCTCCTTTAACCGGAAGAAACTGAGGTTCTGACATTCCACCCCGGCCATTCCCATAGCTGATTATTAACGAATTGGGCGCAATCCCACCTGCCGCCATGTCGATATTACCATCATTGTCCAGATCTTTTAACGCGACCGTTCGATATTTACCCGAGGATATCGGACCGCCCTCTCTGGGCCACCCTTTAGACAACTGCCGGTTTGTTTTGTTCTCAGCACACCCGTTTATAAATATGATCAATGAGAATACTGTCAACAAAGTTCTTAATATACTTCCGGTTTTATTATGATCTGAGGTACGTTTGATTAAAAATATTTTCTTCATTGAAGATCCTCAATGGCATCGGCTACAATCCGTGTATCAATTAGTTTTGTCTTGCGCATGAATCCGATAAGGAGGCACCGATCACAGACATTGTTGATTCTAAGAGGAATTCCGCAGCTGTATTCATAAAGCGGAGGAATCGCTTCATTGGTAAAAATTCCGCTTTTTGCACCAACACTCTTTAATCGATGTTTGATATAGCGCAAGGTATTATCCACATCCAAAGATTCAAGATTGTATTTGATGCTGATTCTTTCCTTCAAGGGCTGAAGGTTCTTGATTTTTTTCAATAACGGCGGCTGACCCAGCAGGATAATTGTAATCAGAAACTGCTCATCCGCCTGCATATTCAGAAGCATACGCACTTCATCGAGTGTGCCCTGGTTGCTGATCACATGTGCTTCATCAATTGCCAGGACTGTGCTAATGTCCTGTCTGGCATTATTAATCAACCGCTCCTCTAGTTTGTTAAGCAGAACCGGTTTGGAACTGCTAAGAGACTTCTCCCCGAAGTTTAATAAAATGGCCTTAATCAGATCAAGTGGGCTCAAAGCAGGATTAGAAAGCAGTTGGAATTGATACCTGTCTTTATCAAGGTAGTTCATTAACGCCTTGGTTACAGTCGTCTTCCCACAACCCACCTCACCTGTGAGCATAGCAACACCCTGGTGGTGTTTGATGACATACAGCAACCGATTGAAAGCTTCCTCATGCTGAGGTGACCGAAAAAAAAGACTTTGGCTCGGTACATTCCCAAAAGGCGGTTTTTGAAGCCCCCAGTATTCCAGATACATGAAATTGATTATTCTCCTGTTTATTCACGTTCCTAATTTTAAAGATATTCAAACTATCCAAAAGTGGTTTCAAAACCTTCAATCAGGTTCGAGTTCAAGGCGGAACGGATATTTCAACTACCCCGGTACGACCTGCCAGACCTACGGGACAAGCAGGAATATATAACATATTTCGAGGATTGAAATGTCCGCTCCAACACAGAAATTGTGCTTGAGGGAAGGTTTTGAGACCACTTCTAAATACCCGAATCACCATTCAAATCCTCTTTCGATACTGAATCCACAATATATAAGAGAGGGTTTTCAGAAAGATCAACAATACGCTCGGTCAATACTTTCTTTTTCTGGGAATCATACATTATTTGAAGCCTGGGCCGCATGGGGTGATCCGGATCGGTCTTGATGACCTTTCCGATGGCCTTTGAATTCAGGCTGACATAACTGTGAATGGGAAAAATTGAAAAAATATTAAGCATCTCTTTTAAATATTTCCTTTGAAAACATCTCTTGTATGTTTTGATAATTTTTTTCACAGCGTCAAAGTACAAATATTTATCCCGGTACGGTCTCGAATGAATCAGCGCTTCATACATTTCCATAAGGCCGACAATTTTTGCATATTCATGTATATCGTCACTGACCAAACCCTGCGGATACCCTGTCCCATCTATTCTTTCGTGGACCTGGACTGCGCATTCCGCAAGATAGGGATGCTCCTTGCTGAAGGGCTTTAGAATATTATAGCTGTTCTGTGCGCGTCCCTTTACTATCTTAAGCTCCTGCGGATTCAATTTGTCATTTTTATTTATGATTCGATCGGGAATCACAGCCATTCCCACATCATGCAGAAGTGCCGCCATTCCGATTTCAATCTGACGATCTTTTGAATATCCCAGACGGTCTCCCATCTTAATGGCAAATATAGCCACATTAATACTATGATCAAGAATATACTGCTTCTGATAATCCCGATGAATGGCCATGATAAAAAGATCATTTTGAAACGGCTGTATCTTAACCATTTCCCCTATAATTTGAAACCCTGATTCGAGTGAAAATGATTTCCCCGCTTTGATTTCTTTAAATACCTGAGTCAAATATCCCACTGCATTGCTGTAAAGAACTTTACTGTTATCCTTGCGCGGAACATTGGCAAAATTATCTTCTATTGAATTATCAGAAAGTGAGCTAAAGCTGACTTTTGGATTTCCCAGTGCTTTTCCGTTTATTATTGGGCCTGAATGTTCTGATAAATTCTTAAATTCAACCATAATTAATATCCATATAAGATTTTGAAACCACTATTAATTTACATTTTTTTCGGATAGAACAGATAAAACATTTTGGTGCTGCATACAAATACTTACAACAGTATGCAATTACTGTGCCCATATCGACCAAATCAGTGTATACAGCCTAATTTATCTCTGATAATACAGTTTTTTAATTGATTTGGGCCATGAACAGTCCGAAAATGATAAATTATCCTTCAGAATTCAATAATTTATCAAAATTTTAGTAAATTTCCCATTGTATGTCAAGTTAATTGAAACGCAACATATAGTGGTATTTTTTATAAGTGTCAAAATTGAGTATCACAACAAATAATATTTGACACTTTATTTGATAAAATCAAGTTTACTTCAGAATCATTGAAAGTTATTTTGAGCTATCCCCACCATTTAAGGAGCGGCCATACCTTTCAAGAAGTGTAATCAGCATCACGATTAATGATGCCTGAATTAATAACAGTAGAGCATCGAGAGGATCGGCATTCCGGAGTAAAACAGCGCTGAAACCAAGGCAGCATGTCAACAGGTAAACAAATAATACACTTCTTTTTCGACTGCCCAGTACGGCGGCAATACGGTGGTGGAAGTGATCTTTTCCCACATACTCCACCCATTGTCTGAGGTTCAGCACTTTACCAGTCAAAATACGATCCACTGAAATATGAATCATGTCAAATATCAATATCCAGAATATCAGCAAGGGCGATGCAAGGGCAACCATTGGACTGGTTTGTGACCACTCACCATAAACCGCGACACAGGCAAGGATAAAGCCGATTACAGTACTCCCGGCATCACCCAGAAAAATCAGGGCTCTTCCTTTCATTCGAAAATTATATGGTAAAAACCCGATACAGCACCCCATCATGGCGACCGATATCCAACCGAGAAAAGGCTGGTTGGTTTGAAACGCGACAATACCCAGAAAAAAAGAAATAATACTGCCGAGTCCTGCTGCAAGACCGTCCATGCCGTCAAAAAAGTTCATGGCATTGGTGATACCGATGATCCAGAAGATGGTCAGAAGATGGTTACTTATAATCGAAAATATACCCAGAGAATCCGGAATCACTTTTAACACGATCCCAAAAGCCATCACAAACGTTGTACACACCAACTGGGCCAGGAGTTTTTTCCCTGCCGATATTTCCCTGTAATCATCGACTATCCCAACGATGAACAATAAAGCGGATGCCGCCAGAATGACCCACAACTTTAAAGAATAAATTCCATTAATCAGTATGGCCGCAACAAAACCGATAAAAACCGCCCCTCCGCCAAGTAATGGTGTTGCTTCATGATGAACCTTCCTTGAATCCGGTGCATCAAGTATTTCTTTTTTCAATGCAACCCACCTGAATGCCGGTGTCAAACAATATGAAAATGAAAAAGAAATAATTAAAATATAAAACCAGCGCCATCCGGTATTTAAAAAAAATCTTCTGACAGCAGGCATTGCTATTACAATAAGCGTAATCAGAACAATCGCATAAAAATACGGCCATACCCTATTAGAAGCAAGCTTACCTCTCACCCTTTATCTCCTTACAGGTTTTTAAAAAGTCATTTATGATTCTGTTGATATCCGAATACGACAGAGAAGGATATATGGGAATTGAAATGGATTCTTTCCATGCTTGATCAGTATTTGGATAACCTTTCATACCCAGGTATTGATGTATCGGTATATGCACAGGCCGGGCACACAAAATTCCTTTTTTTTTCATATGTTCGATATATGGTGATGCATCTGTTGATAAATTCATAACAAACCGATAATAGATATGCTCGGGATTGTTTTCCGGTGGACAAAAACCGGTTTTTCTAAAAGCATTGATGTATTTTTCAGCAATTATTTTCCTTTTTTCAATAAACTCCTCCAGATGCGATAACTGGGCCAAACCCACGGCGGCATTGATATCAGTCATTTTATAATTATAACGGATTTCATATGAATCCATATTATCATATTCACGCAGGTTTTTTATATGGTCTATGATTTGCTCATCATCGCAAACGACCAGTCCCCCCTCACCGGTAGTCATCACTTTAGTGGCATAAAAAGAAAAAACCGAAATAGTTCCGAAGGCTCCCACAGGCTTTTCATGATAAGTACTTCCCACGGCCTGGGCACAATCCTCAATGATCGGAATATCAAGATCAAGAAAACTGTTTAAATCCGCGGTCTGCCCGAAAAGATGCGGAACAATGACTGCCCGTGTCTGTTTGGTCACTCGTCTCTTAACATCGCCCGGAGAGATATTATAGGTTTTAAAATCAATATCGGCCAGTACGGGTTGAGCTCCTGTATAGTTAATCGCATTGATCAGAGCAGTACATACATAACTTGGAATAATGACCTCATCTCCAGGACCGATTCCAAGTGCCAGGAGTGAAAGGTGCAGGGCTGATGTTCCTGAATTTACGGCAGCAGCATATTTCACTCCAATCTTTTCAGCAAACTCCTTCTCAAATTTCCGAACCATCCCACCCTGTGCAATCTGTGTTGATTCAAGAACCGAAGAAACCAAATCTATTTCCGTCTGACCAAGAGTCGGCTTTGAATGGGGTATAATGTGTTGATCTTCAGTCTTTATATTCATGATTTATGGTAGGGGCTGCTCTCAGATCTTGGCTGTTGGCTCTTAGTTTTATACGGCATATGATCAGACAAAGCGAAGTGTCATCAATATTCGATCCGCCGTCGCCAAGGCTATGGCGGGACAAGCGTTCGATGCTCATTTCTTTTTTGCTCCCTGCTCTTAGATATTAATGAAAAGCCTTAACGAAGAAAACGCCTCGGCAAACTTAACTCTCCCCTGGGTACCGCGAAAATTGGCTGTCGACCGGGCCAGTTCGACAATGGAAAGGTCTTCAATGTTTGTTTTTGTCACTTGCGACTGATGTGCTTTTAACGCCCTTAATTTTCGATTGAGCGTTTCAGATATATCAATAAAAATCTGAGGATAGAAATCCTGAGAAGTGGGACCTTCATAAAATAATACATTTTTAATATTTCGGGTTGCGGACACAACCGCCTGTGTCAGATGGCGATGATCCTGATGCGTATCATCCGGATAATGACAAAAAATAAAATCCGGTTTAACATCATTAACAGTCTCTTCAATTTTACTGATGACTTCTTTATTTACCTGAATATGGGTGTCTTGATATCCTCCCCAGAAAATATTTTTCACACCCATGATTTCATTTGAAGCCTGCTGTTCTGACTTTCTGATAGAAGTGGCACCACCCATACCTCCTTCAGTCATGATCAGCAGAAAAATACTGTGCCCTTTGTCAGCATATTTTGTCAGTGCCCCACCGCATCCGAACTCGACATCGTCCGGATGTGAACCGATTGCCAGAATATTCATTTTTTTCACCGCGTACCTCTTAGTATTTGAATCGTTTCTGGACCGCAATTAAACAGCATATCGAGTATGGACAGATGTGATTTAAAACCACCGAAAAGCTGAGGATACTCCGGATGTGTGAAATATTGATAAATAACATCAACTTTTCGTTCCTTAAACCTTCTAAGATTCATATAATTCTCTCCGCTCGGTCCGGAAAGATATGTATCGCCTTTTAGGGATTTGCATATATCAATCAGCCTGTCTGTGGGGTCATCACTTAAATCCATTTCAGAAGCCAGTATGGTTGTCTTTTGTTTTAGATTCAGTATTTCGATTATTTTTTCAATGATGTGTATATTCAACTCAGAAAGCCATTCCCATTCCCTGGTATATATCTCATTGACCATATCAAAATAATCACTGAAATACGGCGCCTTTCCGTAATTCGTAATAAATGCCTGAAGATGTTTTCGCCTCCAATTCACATTGTTGTTTATTTTTACCTCTTTAACCTTTTGAGGAAAGCGGTAATGAACCGGAACCGTCACCCATTGAGTATCATTTATTGTTTTTATTCGGTTCCGATTTTGCCATTCATTTTTTTTATATTGCACATTATCCAGATAGCAAAACGTGTCCGCCTTAATGATTTTGTCAAAATAGCCAAGCCATGGCAGGAACTGGGGCTGATGAATCGCGATAATCATTTATTCTTCCTCTTGATTGTAACAAATATCGGATTTGATATCAACCGACCGCTTTTATTGCTTTTAACTTCAAGTCGATAATAATTTTTCCCGTTTTTACTGTTCCTGTCTTCAAAAAGAAACTCTATCGGGGTTTTTCCGTTAAACGTTTGCCATTTTTTTCCATTCCTGATGATAAGAACTTCAACCTGATTTTTCTTGCTATCGAGAGCATCGACCCGCCCGGATACAACAGGTATATTCTGAGTATATAATTCTTCACCCATCACAGCACTATTTTTTGTCAGGTTATCCTCAACGGTAAAACGACTAAGTTTTAGCCCGTTATCTCCGGCTTTTCTCATGGCATATATTCTGCCTTTGCCCAAAGCGTCTAAAATATCTCTATACTTTTTTTCCCTTACAAGAAATACGGTTTGGAAAGTATCAATTTCATGACCTCTTTTCTCTATATGAAAGTCAGAACCTGCAATTCCCCATACCGGTTTTTCCCGTTTCCCCCTGCAGTAATCTTTTAGTACCATGTCCCACTGCCTTCCCGGATCAATCATACGGCTCGTGTCACCGTAAAGTGCTGAAAAACCTGTATAATTAGTGGACGATATCAAATCATCCGGGTAATGTTCAGTTTTAAGTTCAATCGGGCCCAGTTGAACACCTTTAACAGAATAGTTGGATTCAGGATGTGCCCAGAATACCAGACCATTTCTTTTAATCACATAGTCGATGGTATCCTGGTAGGGTTGAATCCCCTGGTCACCGTTGTAAGGATCATAGGGTGAACTTTTGAACGGGTGATCGTTAACAATTAAAAAAAAGCTGAAAATACTGATAATCAACCCGGTTTTTTTAATAGCACCTTTCTGAAAACACAGAAAAATGCCCAATACAAATGCGGTAAGAAAAAAAATACTCCTCGGCAGAAGTTCTGAAAAATAATCAGTGGTTAACCCCCTGTGAATGACCGGGATTTTTTGGTAATCAACAATAGATGTCATACCAATAAGTAGAAGCTCTTTGCGATAATTATGCGCAGTAAAATTTTTCCTTAGAGGATTTCCGGTCCAGTAATAAAAAGGTGAAGATTGAACACCCGGTACCAGGACTACATCTTTCTGTATTCTGTTATGACGATTGATATCAGCAAGATATTTTTCTACCCCTGCTTTCAATACCGAATCTCTCTCTTCCCGTTTTTTAATTAACTCTCGAAACAGAGGTATCCCGTATTCCATGACTACAAGGTCGTGATCAGTCAGTATCAGGACTTCGATTTGTTTTTTTTGAGCTTTTTTGACAAGCTCTTCGATGGTGTAATGACCGGAACTGAAAGTACTGTGCACATGAACTACACCTGGAATATGAATATATGCTTTTGCCGCAGTTGAATGGCTGTTAAGAAATATTAATATAAAAGTAAAAAACCATATTCCGATGTTTTTATGATTCAATAAGCCCTTTGTGGTCCAACAGTTCAGCATACAACTCTTCGATTTTATTATTCATGGCTTCAATAGTGTAGTTATGACTTAACACTCTCCCCCTTTTTCCAAAATCAGAAGCGATATCCCGGTTTTCTATCAGCCTTAAAATTGCCCGGGTAAGCGCTTTGACATTTCCTGGAGGGACTAACAAACCATTTTCTTCATGCTTTACCAGATCCGGGATACCCCCGGTGCGACACGCCACGACCGGTTTCCCCGCTGCCATGGCTTCAACCAGCACCCTGCCCATACCCTCATTTAATGACGGTAAAACAAAGATATCAAAAATCTGCATTATCTCTTCTATGTCTTGACGCCACCCTAAAAGTTTAACATTTTCAGCAATTCCTGTGTCAGTTGCCCTGATTCTTAATTCTTCTTCCAACTCTCCTTTTCCCACATAGACAAGCTGTACTTCCGGATATTCTTTTATTACATCAACCATAGACTTCAATAAAACCATCGATCCTTTTATTGGCAGAAGCCATCCCACGGTACCTATTAC
>JAUVGT010000348.1 GCA_030593645.1 Deltaproteobacteria bacterium | reverse complement strand
TGAGATCTTCTGATGCTTTGTAAACGGATTTTTCAGATTCGATTTCATAATGCTGTGTGCTGTTCCTGTGTTCGATAAGTTTTTGAAGGTCGGTTTCTATGGAACGGGTTTCTTCTTCACATTTTTCCCGGGTGGCAACTGCCGACTTGATTTTTTCATTCAGTTCGCCGATGGTCGTTTCAAGAGCTTTAACTTCCTGTTTTTTCGCCAGTATACCGGACAGTTTTTCCCTGCTTCCGCCGATCAAAATTCCCTGGTGTGAAATAATATTACCGTCTTTTGTCACGATCGTCTGTGTGACCCCGTTTTTGTCATATTCACTGATAGCCGCGGATATATCATCGGTAATGATCACATGTCCCAAAAGTGCCTCGGCCGCGGTTTCAAAACCCGGTTTTACTGAAACATGGTTTAATAATTTTTTTGCCGGATCAGGTGTTTTTAGCCCGGTCGGGTCAATTTTTTTAACCGATGATATCGGGACAAACCCGCTTCTGCCGGCTTGATGTGCCTGGAGATAGTCTATGGCATTTACTCCTGTCTGTCTCTCCTTGACCAGTATATATTGAAGGGATTCGCCGAGAACCGCTTCCACTGCGGTTTCAAAAGACGGTTCAGGTTCAATGATATCCGCGATCAAACCCACAATATAAGAAGGCGGGCCCGGGCTTTCCGCATCATTTTCCGCGTTGTCATTGATATGTTTTAGATCAGATGCTTTCATAATGGCTTTGACACCATCTCTGTACCAATCAAAATTCTCTTCCATTTTTTTCAGGGTTGAATGTTGAGATTTGGCCTTGCTCTGTTCAAGCTCCAGGGTCTGTACCTTTTTAACCTGATCCGCCAGTTCCTGAGTTTTTTGATCCAGATTTTGTGTTACGGATTTGATCCTGGAATTAAGATCTTCAATTTTGAGCTTAAATGCTTTCAACTCTTCTTTGGCCGCGTTTTCTCTGGATACTGTTTCGTTGACTTTGATTTCAGCCGAGGCGGCTTCTTCATCCGTTCTTTTCAGACGCCTTTTAAGACTTTCCTTATTGTTTGAGGCATTTTCGTAGATATTCTTATACCTGGCTTCCTGGGCCATACAGTCCATCAGTTCCGCTTTGCTGTTTTCAAGCTCCTTTTCCATGGCGGACAAGCGTTCCCTGATATCTGAAGAGGCAATCCGTTCGTTTTCCAGATTTGATTTAACTGAATCGATATCCTGTCTGAACCTGGAATTCAATTCCGTGTCCTGGCTGATTTCAGAGCGGATTTTATTATTTCTTTCTTCAAGATCGGTTCGGGCTGTTTTGAGTTCTCCATTTTCCTCAGCAAGCCTTTCGATATCTTTACGCAGGTGGGCAAGGTCATTTTCCATCCTGTCGATATCCCGCTGGGTTTCGAACTTTTTCGATTTCTGATCGGCGATTTCCTGATTCTTTTGCCATCGCTTGAGTTTTATTTCTTCAACCGCCGCGTCGAGCTGTTTCAGTTGTGAAGTATGGCTGATATCTGTTTCTTTGAGTTCATTTAACAGTAAACCTGTTTCATCGATCTGATGTGTGAGTTCATTATAATAATGAATGGCCAGGCGGACATCGATTTTTTTGATTCGATTCATATATTTTTTATATCGCTCTGCCTTTCTGGCCTGGCGTTTCAAACCATTCATCTGGCGTTTGATTTCGGCTAAAATATCGGAAACGCGATACAGATTTTGTTGTGTGGACTGGACTTTACGAAGGGCTTCCTTTTTACGGTTTTTAAACCGGGTGGTTCCGGCAGCCTCTTCGAGAAAATACCTTCGTTCTTCAGGGCCCGCGTCTGTAATGGCGCCGATATTACCCTGCTGGATAATTGAGTATGATTTTGTTCCCAGACCGCTTCCTAAAAAAATATTATGAATGTCTTTGAGGCGGCAGGGTCTCTTGTTTAAAAAATAGCCGCTTTCACCGGATCGATAGAGCTTTCGGGTCATCATGATTTCGGCATAATCTTTCAGTTCTTCGGGTCCGCTGCCGTTATCGTTTTTTAAGGTCAGAGAAACCTCAGCCATGTTCAGGGGCGGTTTCCCTTTTGTCCCGGCGAAAATGACATCCTCCATGGTTTTTCCACGGAGCTGTTTGACGCTCTGTTCGCCCATGACCCATCGGAGCGCGTCTACAATATTGCTTTTGCCGCAGCCGTTTGGCCCGACAATCGCTGATACTCCCGGTGGGAAATCTATGGACCCTTTGTCATAAAAGGATTTGAATCCCTGAATTTCCAGCTTTTTAAGCTTCATTAATATCCAATCTCCTGTTAATCATCATGCTTACGTTATAACTATTTCTATGCCGATCAACTCGCTTTATGTACTTTTTGAGATTGTGATAGTAGCAGGATGCGAACCGCTTGTAAAGTGAAAAAACACTATAGACGGTATATTTTTAACGGATGGGGTACTATATGTGGTGGATAACCGTTGGGTTTAAATGTAATAATAACAGATGGATTTAATTTATGTGTTTTCTCTTTACCCGTTGACTGGGCGTTACGGTTCTGTTTATATTACAAATTTTTACTCGATCCAATTCTTAAGATTGTATACAGCGTTGTTGATTCATTCTATTAAATCGAAATCTAATAAAAAATGGCAAAATTAATACAAAAATACTGGTTCCTCGCCGGATTAATCATGGTTTTCATTATTACACTGGCGGACTCATCCCAAACAGTATCTTCAATCGGGAAATGGCTGAAAACACATCATGGACCTGATTTTACGATCATCATGATTTTTTTTGTTTCGGGTATTCTGCTCGAGGCGGACCAGATTGTGTCCGGCCTTAAAGATATATCCGGTACCCTCACCGCTTTGTTTATCATATTTTTAGTGGCCCCTCTGGCTGCCTGTTTGATGAACCTGTCTCTAAATGATACGGGAATGGCCATCGGGATATTTCTCGTGGCCGTGATGCCTTCCACGCTCAGCAGCGGGGTGGTGATGACCGGCGCGGCAGGCGGAAATATGGCCCACTCGCTGTTCATCACGATTCTTGCCAATTCACTGGCGGTTTTTACGATTCCGATTTCACTGTCTTTGCTTTTAAAGCTTACCGGAGGATCTATTGATATCGTGATTGATAAAACCGCGATTATGATTAAACTCGGTCTTTTTGTTATGGTTCCTCTATTTTTCGGAATTATTGCCAAACGTCTTGCAGGCATCTGGTTTAAACGGTTCAGCTTTAAGCTGAACCGTTTAAACCAGTGCATGATCCTGATGATTGTCTGGATGGCGGTTTCACAGGCAAGAGAAGTGATTATCAGCAGCGGTAAAATGACGGGAAATATTCTGCTGCTTGTGTTTGTTTTTCACGGCGTACTTCTATTGGCAGCCGGGTTTTTAGTATGGTGTTTTAAATTTAGAAAAGGGAGACGGGAAAGTATCATATTCATGGGCAGTCAGAAAACACTGCCGCTTTCCATTATCCTTCAGGTTTCACTTTTTCCGCAATACGGCATCGCGCTGGTGGTATGCGTGATGCATCATATCGTTCATCTTTTAATGGACGGCTACCTGGTGGGGAGATTGAAAGGGGGTAAAGGGGGAAAAAGATTATAAGCACGAAAGCACAACGGGTTTGCCTGTCGTGCTTTTGCGATGGAATTTAATACCCGGTTCTATAATATCTGACTTAGAAATAGTTTGGTCCGCTCATGTGTCGGGTTTACAAAGAAATGTTCGGGTGTTCCCTCCTCAACGATCGCTCCTTCGTCCATGAATATGACCCGGTCGGCCACTTCTCTGGCAAACCCCATTTCATGGGACACCACAATCATAGTCATACCCTCTTTGGCCAGGGTTTTCATTACATCGAGCACCTCACCGATCATTTCAGGATCAAGCGCGGATGTGGGTTCGTCAAAGAGCATGACCTTGGGCTCCATGGCAAGTGCCCGTGCTATGGCCACACGCTGCTGCTGCCCGCCGGAAAGATTGTCCGGGTAGGCTTCTGATTTGTCGGAAATACCGACCTTTTTCAGAAGAGCCATGGCTTTTGTCTTGGCTTCATCATTGGATCGTTTTCGAACAACGGTTTGCGCCAGGGTCACATTTTCCAGAACGCTTTTATGGGGAAACAGGTTAAACGATTGAAATACCATACCCACTTCAGCGCGTACGTCGTTGATATTTGTTTTGGGATCAAGGACACTTATGCCGTCGATAATTATTTTGCCCGTATCCGCTGTTTCCAGACGGTTCAGGCATCTTAAAAATGTGCTTTTTCCTGATCCCGAAGGCCCGCAAACCACAACCACTTCGCCGGCACTGATTTCATTTGATACATCAACCAGCGCCTTAATTTCATGAGGCACATGAAAGGTTTTATATACATTCTCAACTATAATCACGTTGTTGCCATCCTTTTTTCAAGATATTGAACAAACATCGAAAGTGAAAAGGTTATTACAAGGTATAAAATTGCAAGTATAAAATAAAGTTCAAAGTGCATCAGACTAGCCGCAACAGCTTCCCTGGTCGCCTTGGTCAATTCAGACATGGCCATGATTCCAAGGAGTGAAGAATCTTTTATGAGGCTGATAAACTGACCTGCAAGTGGAGGTAAAATCCGTTTCAATGCCTGGGGCAGGACGATATGCCGCATGGACTGCATATAGGTCATCCCCACAGAGCGGGCTGCTTCAATCTGCCCCCGATGTATGGATTGGATACCGGCCCTTACGATTTCTGTGACATAAGCACCCGCAAAAACGGCCAGACAGGCAACCCCATACCAGTATCTGTCGAGACGTCCGATATCGTAGGACATAAGGAGTCCGTTTATCACAGTCCCCAGTATATAATACCAGATAAGGATTTGAACGAGAAGCGGTGAGCCGCGAATCAATTCAATGTAAACAATGGTTAACCATTTAAGCGCAGGATTTGAAGAGATGCGACATATACCTCCAATAATACCAATCAGGACTCCAAATATTGTCGCAACGATACTGACTTTTATCGTAATCCAGAGACCAACCATTAAAACACCGGGTTTCCAATTATCACCTTCATAATTGGCAATTTCATCTGCTTCATCTACCGAATCTCCTCTTTTGACCGTTACGCCGGATGCCAGAACAGTATATGTTATGCTTTCTTCCATCCCCTTCAAAGTAACTATAGCCATTTCGTCTTCAATCATCTCGATGGAAACGATTCTTCCATCAAACTCAGCTATAGGTCTAATGTTTTCCTTGAAGGCAAAAAATTGGGGAATCCGGTACCAGCTCCATATATATTCTACTTTTTGCGTCGCATAGTAAAACAACCCGATGCCGATCAATATTATCGCAATAAAGACTCCAACCCAAAAATTGTGATGAGGTATTCTG
>JAUVGT010000354.1 GCA_030593645.1 Deltaproteobacteria bacterium | reverse complement strand
ACATGCGGCGTTTTTTTAATTTCTTCTTCAAATTGCCTGATTATCGCGGCTTCATGCCTGGAAAGAATCAGGGAGACAAAAGCTTGTACACCAAGTCCAAGCTTCCTGGAATCTATGGTCGCCCTGTAGCCTTGAAGCGTGCCGGTCTCTTCCAGCCGTCTGACCCTTTCAAGCATGGTTGACGGGGCAACACCCAGTTCTCTCGCAAGATCGGCATTTTTTTTTCGCCCGTTATTCTGAAGGGCCTGAAGTATTTTAAGATCAAGAGTATCCATGATAAATTCGAAAGTGCCTAAAGTGAGCTAAAGTGAACTAAAGTGCCTAAAGTTATGGAATTTTACCTGGCCTTCTGGTTACTTTAGACATCGAAGTCCAATACATTGAAATTTTTATTATTCAGTCTGAACCAGGACAAAATATAGAACAAGCTATTTACTTAATTTTTCCTTAATTAGCAAGCCCAATTTTTCAATTGCTGATTCAATGTCATCAATGCTGGCCTGGGAAAATGAAAGCCTGAAAGTGTTTTTTCCGGAACCATCCGCAAAAAACGGCTGACCGGCCACAAAAGCCACATTGTGTTTGACCGCATCCGTAAGCAGTTCAGACGCATCCATGCTTTCAGGCAAATGTATAAAAATAAAAAAACCGCCCGATGGTTTGTTCCATTTTACATTAGAAGGAAAATGTTTTTGTAACTGTGCGAGCATATGATCCCGCTTTTTCTTATAATACTCTATGTTAGACTTGATCCGTTTATCCAGAAGACCGTTTTGAATGAATTCAAGAAGGATATACTGGGACAGGGTATTTGTGGCACAATCCACAAATTGTTTGGCAACAACCATCTGGCGAATGATTTTCTCTTGTCCGATTACATATCCCAGGCGCATTCCCGGTGAGAATGTCTTTGAAAAAGATCTTAAGTGGATCACACGCCCTGAATTGTCCATAGAAATAAGCGGTGGCAGGTCTTTACCTTCAAACCGTAAATCACCGTATGGATCATCTTCAATAATTAAAAGATCATTGGAGTCTGCTATTTTGATGATTTCCTTCCGGCGTTTCATTGATAAAGTCGCGCCTGACGGATTCTGAAAATTGGGTATCACATAAACAGCCTTCACACGGGTACCCTGTTTCGCGGTTTCGTCCAGCGTTGTTTTTAAATTCGCTATATTCATACCATTATGGTCCACTGGGACTCCAATCACCTGCCCTCTTGATGCTTTGACAGTGCCAAAAGCCCCAAAATATGAGGGTAAACCAACGACGACCGCTTCATCGGGATCAAGTATGACACGGCAGATTAGATCCATTCCCTGGGCTGATCCGTGGGTAATCAATATCTGGTCAGTGCTGCACTTGATGTTGTAGTTCTCGTCAACCAGTTTGCATAGCTCCCGGCGCAGCTTAAGCAATCCTTCGGTTGTGCCGTATTGCAGGGCAAGATCGGCATTTTGATCCATAAGGTTTGAGATCAGGCCGGCTATTTCGGTTCCGGGGAATACTTCCGGATCCGGCCATCCGCCGGCCAGTGATTTCATGTTGGGTTTATCGATCAGTTTGCAGATTTCCCTGATGGCGGATGGCTGCGCTTTCCTCGATGTACTGGAATAAAGATGATCCAGGCTTACATGTTCCATGATAATAGCACCTTTACTGATGCAGATTTTCCGCGGCTATGACACCGATACCTGCTTTTGTAAGGGCGTCAGCGGTTTTATTTACTGCTTTATGTTTTTCGATGAAATTTACTTCAAGTGCCCGCATCAATCCTTTTTCCAGGATTTCTGCTTTGGGCAAAAAATATTCCATAATGTCAGATGGATGATCCAGAGCCTCTTCTATCTCAGGATCTCCGCCTTCATGTTTTGCGGCGATATTGGGTACATCCTTTGCGAGTTCCACAAGCTCTTCACGGCGGTTGTACGGCTGGATGACGATCGATTTGTTTGTTTCAGTGATGTGATGTTCAAAGCGAACTGCTTTTTCAAGTCCTAATGCCCGCCTGATCACAGAAGCCTTGCGTATGGTATCGTTATTTACTGAGTTGGAAAGATTAAACCCAACAAGGGAAGTCGATCCGTCATTTCTGGAAAACATGAGTGCGGTCATTAATATCCAGAAAATAGAAAATGGATTATCAATACCCATGTAGACCGAGATTTTAAATTCATTATTGATTCCAAGCTTATGAAGCAGGTAAGCGGCTAATATAGTTCCGGCATTGATATTAAGTACCTGCCGTATACCGTAGGTGGTATAGTACTTTAAGTATTCATCAAGCCATTTGATCGGATGTTCGTTTGGCTGGCCGATTCCGCCGAAATAACCGGTAACGGTTTCAACACCGCCAAGGTGGATATTGGACCCATCGAGTCCCTTGGTGTCCAGCGTTTCAACATAAGAAGCACCGATCATTTGCATGGCTGCTGCTACAGCCAGCGTGTCCCCCTGGTCTTCCACCTGCTCTACCATATTTCGTACCCTGATGAAACGGCCCGGCATCAGTTCTTTTTTCTCTATGGCGCGTTTTGCCTGACTGATAAACCATGGGAAAAACTGGAGAGCGCTTATTTCAAGTGTTACAGCTTGTTCCTGGTTGATATTCACAGTGCCGGCTTTATCACCCAGAACACGCTCGTGATAGTGTTTCATAGAAACAAACGCGTTGTTGTTTATCTGCTCCTGGAGCCAGTTTAAATCATCCACATAAGGTGAATTTTCTGTTTTGAGTCTGTTAAGCAGGTTTTCCAGTCTTTGTGCTTCCTCTGCTTTTCGGTTGATTTCTTCGGGACCTCCGTAACGGTTCACCAGTTCCATAATCGCGTTAACGAGTTCATTTTTGGGGTCACTTAAGAACTGGTTGATGGTATCGATCCGATCATTGGAAATTTTTAACAACTCACGTATATCACTCATGTAATGTCTCCTTATTTAAAATCATCTCAACTGTTTTCTTTTATTTTTTCAGTGTGTTCATATATTTCAAAAAACCATCTTCTTCGCCATCCAGCATGTGGTAGCAGTGTTTATCTTCAGGAAATTTGCTGTTTCGAATGTCTTCACAATAGGCTTCCATTCCAGCGATGATTACTTCTGCCACATTGCAGTATTTTTTTACAAACTTGGGTGTAAAAGCCTGGAATTGGCCGATCATATCCGATACAATTAAAAGCTGGCCATCACATTTCATGCCCGCACCGATTGAGAGAACCGGCATGTCAAGGAGTTTGGTGATGGCCTCTCCAACTTCGGGTGGAATGGCTTCAAGCAGAATCATCTGCGCGCCGGCCTCCTGAACCGCCAGGGCGTCTTCCATCACGAGTTTCGCGGTAGCCGCAGTCCGGCCCTGCGCTTTATGACCGCCGAGCTGACCTGAGCTTTGAGGGGTCAAACCGATATGTCCCATGACAACAATGCCCGCTTCCACGATCGCCTTGATCCTGGACTTGATCCTTACACCGCCTTCAAGTTTAATGGCATCACACCCGGCCTCCTTTAAAAAGCGCCCGGCACTTTCAACCGCCTTTTCATCATTGGTCTGGTAAGACATAAACGGCATGTCGCCAACGATAAAAGTATTGGGCGCACCCCTGCGAACCGCTTCGGAGTGGCAGATCATCTGATCCATGGTAACCGGTACGGTACTTTCATAGCCGTAAACACACATACCCAGGCTATCACCGATCAGAAGCATGTCGAGTCCGGCTTTTTCAGCAAATGTGGCCGTGGGATAGTCATAAGCGGTTAAAAACGTAATTTTTTGGGAATTTTTTTTCATCGAATAGAAATCATGAATCATTTTCTTTTTAGCCATCTTATTCTCCTCTTGTCATATTCTTCGAATTATATACTGTAAAATGTAATATTTCCGAATGAATCTTATATAAAACCATTCTAAACCTAATAAAATGCAATAGTCAAGAGATAAAATGAATAAAATCCCATATAATAGAAGATAAAAGAAATATAATTCGGAATATTAGGAAAAAATGATGAAATTAACGGTTTTGGTCATTGAAAAAGAAGAAAAACATAATCACGAAAGGACGAAATTAAGAAAGCATGGGGCTTCGCAAAGCTATGCCCTCACAAGCGAAATACACACATGAATGGCCGTTTTAGATGACACTTGTGAGAATTGTCTTGATTCCAAAGATGTCATGATATAACGGTTTTACCTGGGAGAAACCGTGCTGAGTAAAATATTTTCAATCCAATTCAAAATAATATGTGTAACCTGAACTATCATTGATAGGCGGAGAATGATTAAGAAAAACATTGATATATCATCAATTTTTCTTACGGTATTTTACGTTATTTATTTTCTTTGGATGGTTGGTTTACAGTGGAATCATCGGATCTGGAACCTGTTTAGCCCAGACAACCGGGAATACAAGAAAAATGATTCCTGCTGACTTACCCGGTTTTACAAATGATCTGGGCATGAAATTTGTACTCATTCCGATGGGGACATTCGTGATGGGAAGTCCCTTGGATGAAAAAGGGCGTAATAGTGATGAAATGCAGCATGAAGTAACCATTACGCGTTCTTTCTACCTGCAGACCACGGAAGTCACCCAGGGACAATGGAAAGCAATAATGGGGGATAATCCATCACATTTCAGCGACTGCGGTGAGAATTGCCCTGTGGAAAAAGTATCCTGGCACGATGTCCAGAGGTTCATTAAGCGTCTAAACGAAAGGGAAGGAAAGGGCAAGTATCGTTTACCCACTGAGGCAGAGTGGGAATATGCTGCCCGGGCCGGTAGTGCCACACCATTTCCAAACGGCGAAATCACGGTAACAGGTTGCGGATTTGATGCAAACATGGATCAAATCGGCTGGTATTGCGGTAATTCCGATTTTAAGTCACATCAAGTCGCAAAAAAACAGCCGAACAGATGGGGTCTTTATGATATGCACGGTAATGTCTGGGAATGGTGTTATGACTGGTATGGTGATTATCCTAAAGGGCATGTCACGGACCCAAAGGGCCCGGTAAACGGTTTTATCCGCGTGAACCGAGGCGGCAGTTTAAATGATTTTTCAATGTTCGGGCGTTCGGCAAATCGTATCCGGTATATGCCCTTTGACCGGACCAATGATTTGGGGTTTCGGGTGGCTGTCACTCTATAAGAAAGACACGGGGGTCTTAACAAAGGTCAAGAATGAAGACCCCCGTTGTTTGGTGGTTAACTGCATTAAAAATGACCGGATCAAAGCAACCT
>JAUVGT010000151.1 GCA_030593645.1 Deltaproteobacteria bacterium | reverse complement strand
CTGAAAAAACAAATATCACAGTTCGCGGAAGCCTTCAGCGTTCGAATCTGGCTGACAGATCATGCGGGTACGGTTCTTTTAAAATCTTCTACAGGAGAAATCCCAACAGAAATCTTGAATGAATATAAAGATGAAATGCATGTTTATGATAACTACTCAATCTCTCATGGTTTCCGCAGGGGGCATGAAGCATTTGCGACGATTCCAATAGAGATCCAAAAAGGAATTCAGGGCAGCCTGAATATACTCTTTAATCGAATTGAAAAACCCCATCCTCAAGGCGGATTCGGTCTAGGCTTGGTGGCTATCGGAATTGTCATAGCGATCCTGGTTATCCCTTTATCACGGCTGATTACAAAACCCCTCAAAGAATTAAAACATTCTTCGCTGACCATTGCAGACGGTAATCTTTCACATCGGACCTCGGTAAACACAAAAGATGAAATCGGGGAATTGGGCCGATCCTTCAACCGGATGGCTGATAAAATTGAACGAATGGTTCGTGGAGGCAAGGAGCTTACAGCAAACATATCTCACGAACTGAGAAGCCCGCTGACCCGGATACGTATTGCTGAAGAACTGTTAAGGAGCAGATGGGAAGCAGCGGACGGCAGTGATTTTGAAAGACTTCTGAACAATATCAGGGAAGATATCAACGAACTGGATCTGCTGATCGGTCGCATTCTTGAGCTGTCAAAGCTGGATATTCATGAAACACCTTTAAAAATTGAACCCATCGAACCATCCGATCTGATTCTCGAAATGTTGGAAAGGCTCCACCCGGTAATCAAACGTAGAAACCTGGTGGTCTCCACTGATCTTTCAAAAAGTTCTTCAATATATGCCGAAAAGGAAGCCCTTAGATCAGCCCTCACAAATATTCTTGATAATGCTGTTAAATTCACCCCGGAAGGCGGCAGTGTATTTATCATATTAAAACCTTCAGATCATAATACCCTTAAGATCAGTGTAACTAATTCTTCAGAAGCTCTGACTGAAAAAGATTTGAACAGCATTTTTGAACCGTTTTACCGGACAGATAAACCACTGGCATCAGGATCCGGTCTCGGTCTTGCCATCGCGAGAAAAAATATTGAACGTCACAAGGGAAGCATTAATGCATTCAATACAAAATATGGTTTTAAAATCGAAATTAAAATTCCAGTATCATCACCGGGAACAGGCATAAGCTAGAAACCACACGGGAGAATTGTATGCCGATTGAAAAAGAGCTTCTAAGCACTTTCAAATCCGTTAAAAAAATGGAATACGGCGCGAAGTTCTTCAAGACCGATCTGCATTTTCACACCCCGGCTTCGGAAGACGCGAGAGGGAAGAATAAGTATGGCTTTAATCCTTACCGGAAAAAGATATACCCTGAAAATGACCAAAGTCCGCACTATAATTACAAAGTTGAAGCTATCCGGGATAATATTATTACGGAAGCCAGGGAACTCGCGAGAAAAATTGTAGATCAATTTCTTGAAGCCAATCTGTCCCTCGTGGCTGTCACGGATCACAACAGTATCGGCACCATCTGGCTCGATAAGGAATCTAAAAAAAGCAATATGGATCTCGCTGCCCCAACATGGTATGAATTGATCGATGATGAAGCTCGCAAAATAAATAGGGAGGATCAAAAAAGAAGACTGACCATTTTGCCGGGCACAGAATTAAGCACCACGGGCATGCATATCCTAGCTGTATTCCCCCCACAAAACCCGAGAAGAAAAATTCATTTCATGATTTGCGACCTGTTAAATGAAATGGGTTTTTCAATCGATGATTGGGGCAAAAATCCAAAAGTGGGCACAAAAAGTGTTTTTGACGCGATCAATCTGATTATCAAAAAGGGCGGTATTCCCATTCCGGCCCACATCGATGGCAGTGATCAGGCAATGTTAAAACTCCATAAGATCAATAGCGGCGCAATGAAAAATATCCTTATTAACAGGCATCTTTCCGCCCTTGAAATCGTTAAGCCCGAAAAATTTTCAAAAAAAGACACTAAACTCAAAAAAACCCTCAAACATTGGATTGCCGAATTCCGTAATAAAAACAATTTATCATCATTCGCATTTTTTCAAGGCTCCGATGCCCATGAGCTGAATGCAATTGCAAAGCGGTGCACCTATGTAAAGATGACATCACCGACATTTGAAGGTCTCGAAACAGCCATAAAAATGCCGTCTTCCCGTGTAAGAATTTCGGACTTATTTATTAATAAACATCCTGAAGGGGTCTTTGTTCACAGCATAAGCTTTAAAAACAGCTTCCTTGGTAACCGTGTCATAAGGCTCAACAGACACCTGAATTGCGTAACAGGGAAAAAAGAGTCGGGTAAATCTTTAATCTTCTCGCTCATGCAGAACGCGATTAAACCGGGACTGCACAAAATAAAAGGACAGGTCACCTTATATATTGAAAAGATTATCAATGCAAAATCCTCTTTTTACGCATTTCACAGTGACGGGGAAAATTTCTGCGGGCTGTATGAAATTAACCCGGACAACTCATCAGTGAAACCGCTCCGAATATCACAGGCTGAAAACCTCGGTATTATTCCCGGTTTTTACAATTCGGATAAAATTGAACAGCTTATTTCATCAAAAAATAACCTTGATATGTTTCTATCGACCCATTTTGGAAAACCCACAAAACCAAATACTCAGCACATTAACAAATCCTTTTCTATCCCCGATTTTCTTGATAAAGAAGAACAGCTCCTCACACTTGAAGTCAAGAATGATAAACTTTCGCTGGCCATGAATGTCAATTGGAGAAAAGCAAAAGAAAAAATGACGGATTTTTTTAAACTCAGTATGAGTATAAGAAGAACCGCGTTGATGTGCATGTTTATTATCATGAAACGGTTCGGGCCCGCGATTATAGACGCACCTGAAACCCACTTTGACAATGAAGATATTATGAATTTCCTGGTTCCGGTTATTAAGAAATACAAAGATACACGGCAAGTCATTCTTTTTACCAACAACCCTGTCATGGCTGTAAATACCGACCCTGATAATTATATCCTGCTAACCCTGAAGGGTACAAAAATAAAAAATATTCTTTCCGGCTTCGCTATAGATGACCAGACGCAAAAACATCGGTTAATCAATATTATGGAAGGCAATTTAAAATCTTTTCAAAAAAGAGGGGTGAGATACGGGAGTAAATAAGGGTAAAAAATGAACATCGAACGTTCATCTTTTATATGTTCGACGTTCATTTTTTTGCTTCTTCCACCAAGTACTTTATAACAATTTTACTGATATGTTCAGGGTTAAACGGTTTGGTTATAAAATCATCCATACCGGCTTCCAGGCAGATATCCCTGTGTTCACTGAATGCGTTTGCCGTAATCGCGACCACAGGAACATGCGTTCCATTTTTTTCTTCTGATTCGCGTATGATGCGTGTCGCTTCCAGTCCGTCCATCACCGGCATATTCAAATCCATGAAAATCAAATCAAATTGATTTTTCAAATGCATTTCCACCGCTTTTTTACCATTCACCGCGATTTCAGGTTTTATTCCCATCTGTTCAATTAATGTGGCAAGGACAGTTTGATTGATAGGAGCGTCTTCAACAATTAAAACCCTGAGGTAATCAGGGATAGATAATGCAGCCGGTATCTCTGCTACCGGCTTTTCTTTCCCTGGAAATTTATGAACCCCGTGGAACCCCGTTGACGCAAACCTGGATAGTATATTTTTTATTTTTGCCTGTCTGACGGGTTTTTTGACAAATGCACTGTACCCTGTTTTTTTAAGATCATTGATATTGCTGAATTTAAAGATCGGAACAAGACTGACCAATGGGACAGTACTTAATGATTCGATCTTTTTTATCCTGTCTGCAATTTCTAATGGTTCATTCTTCTCAATTCCTTTAAAATCGATAATAATTACAGAAATTACTTCCTTTTTTTTGATACGCAAACGATAATTGCGTTGAAGAATCCTTGAAGTATCAACCTCGATACTCTTACCACCCCAATCACCAATATATTGCGACAGCACCCTGCGTGTTTCAGTATTATCGCCCACAAGAAGACAGGTCAGATTATCGAGTTCGTTGAGCGGTACAGTATTGACCGGACCGTCTTTTTTCGGGATTTTTAAACTGACGGTGAAGCTGAAAACAGACCCTTTACCTTCAACACTATTCACATCGATTTCACCGCCCATTATTTCAACAAGTTTCTTAGATATTGTCAGACCCAGTCCGGTACCGCCGTATTTACGTGTTGTTGTGGAATCAGCCTGAGAGAAAGATTCAAATATTTTTATTATCTTGACTTTACTGATACCCACACCCGTATCTGATACTTCGAAACGAAGAATTGTTTCCCGTGTGTTTCGCTGCGGATCGGATATCGACATCTGCGATACGGTGATGATGATTACCCCTTTGTTTGTAAACTTCGTTGCATTGCCCATGAGATTTAAAAGTACCTGCCGAACCCGTTCGGGATCACCGATGAGCATCTCGGGTACATCCTTATGAATGTATGTTGCTATTTCAACACCTTTTTGATGACATGAAACAGCCATGGTGTCTGCAATATTTTCCACAAGATCTGTAATACTAAACTCGATTTCTTCAAGTTCGATCTTACCGGCTTCAATCTTAGAAAAATCAAGCACATCATTTACAATGGAAAGGAGTGATTCACCTGAGACTTTAATATTTTCCGCAAATCCATTCTGTTCTTTATCCAGTTTTGTCCTCAGTATCAGGTTTGTCATGCCAATAATACCATTTAGTGGCGTACGGATTTCGTGTGATACATTTGAAATGAATTTACTTTTGGCGATGGTTGCCGCTTCAGCTTTTTCCTTAAGTTCGGACAGGTTCTTCACCATACTACGTAGCTCAGAAGTCTGTCTCTCCACTTCTTTCTGAAGGTTTATGAGGTTTTGCCTGTTTTTTCTATCGAGTTCCCATTTTGTAACCAGCGACAGGGCCGTCTGCTGGACAGCTACCGAATCAAACGGTTTTTTCATAAACTGCAGATGATCTGTGCGTCCGAAAATTTCCAGAATCTTTTCCCATGAATAATCGGAATAAGCGGTGCATATTACCACTTCATTATCCCTGTGTTTTTCCCAAATTTTCTGGACGGTTTTTATTCCATCAATGCCGGGCGGCATTCGAACATCCATAAATATAAGTGCGTACGGTCGGTTTTCACCGCAGGCTTTTTCAACCATACTGACGGCTTCTTCGCCCTGGTATGCATCGGAAATATCATAATAAATCATTTCATTTTCCAGGTCTTCCTCAATACCATAGTTCAGTTTTTCTCCGAACAGATCTTTTTCAAATGATGCCAAATCGGAATCTTCATCACGATTCTGAACATTCAAGATATGTTTCAAATCTTCGTGGATCGATATGTTATCATCAACGATCAGTATGCGTTTTCGGTTTTTAATCATCCATCAATCCCTAGATTATCCTGTAATACTGAAAATATTGTTGTAATATTACTATTTTACCTCAGTTTGTGGTCAGAGCACAAATGAAATCTGACATTAACACAACATTTTAACAAACATTTATGATCTGATGGACTACCCGACTAAATTTACAACACTTTTGTGTTGATATGGCATTGTGCTTATAGTAAATTTGTTACAGAATGGGTTATAAGGAGATTGGATATGAAGGTAATGCATTATTCCGAGATAGAATCAAAAAAATTCGAGGCAGATGGTGTAAAAGGCGTGACCGGCCGTGTGGTAATTGGTGAGGCTGATGGAGCTGAAAACTTTTGTATGCGTATTTTTAAGCTGGAGGCTGGTGGATTTTCACCGCGTCATTCTCATGAGTGGGAACATGAGATATTTGTTCATTCAGGAAACGGTGAGGTATTCCGTGATGGTGGCTGGACACCTGTAACAGCAGGAAATATCATTTTTATTCCGGGTAATGAAGAACACCAGATCCGAAACAACGGGAGCGATACTTTTGTATTTGTATGTCTGATCCCTTCTGGAGCTCCGGAACTATAAAACCGGAATCGGCAGATCGGTAAAGCACAGGGAATTCAATAAGCCAGACAACATAATCAGAACTTATCTTCTGTCATTTAAAAAATGATTGACAATGGTAATGAATATATGCGAGGTTACGGAAAAATCCATAGTGAGTAAGAGTTAACTTATGACCATATTCAATGCGTATTATTATTACTATTATTATAACCGAAATATAATTCGGAATGGTGGTTGTATGCGCAGTTAAATAAATACATACGAAAGAGTTTAAAAAGCCCGATTCCGAATAAAGGAATCGGGCTTTTTTTTTGTTAGAACCCTAAGCATTTTGAAAAATCAAAGGAGTAGCAAAATGAACATATGTATTATCGGAATCGGCTTAATCGGCGGTTCCCTGGCCATCGATTTAAAAAAAAACGGATTCGCTTCATGGATCATTGGAGTGGACAATAATCCAAAACATGCAAATGAGGCACTTCAACTCGGTCTGGTAGATGAAATACTTCCAATTGAAGATGCATTGCAAAACGTGAATCTGGTTATCATTGCAGTTCCGGTAAATCAGGTTGCCAGAATGCTGCCCCGGATACTGGATCAGGTTGATCATCGTACGTTTATCACGGATATGGGATCCACAAAGTCAAATATCTGTAACATTGCGAATGCTCATCCAAAACGACAGAATTTTGTTGCTTCCCATCCGATTGCGGGAACCGAAAACAACGGGCCCGGTGCCGCTTTTTCCGGTCTTTTTAAGGATAAAATGACCATCATCTGCGAAAAGGAAAAAAGCAATAACCTGGCACTGAAGCTCGTTGAGAAAATGTACCAGGGGCTTGAGATGCGCACCATTTATATGGAACCCGAAGCGCATGATCAGCATCTTGCTTATGTGTCCCACCTTTCTCATGTCAGTTCTTTTACCCTGGGGCTGACCGTTCTTGATATTGAAAAAACCCGGGAAAATATTTTTAACCTGGCCGGCAGCGGGTTCGCTTCAACGGTCAGACTTGCCCACAGCTCACCCGATATGTGGGCTCCGATTTTTAATCAAAATGCAGATCATCTTTCAGAAGCTCTGGGGGCATATATCAGCCATCTTCAAAATTTTAAAAATTTAATCGATAACCATGAAGAAAAAAAACTTAACCTTTTAATGAAAAGGGCCAACGGGATTGGTGCGGTCCTCCAGGGAAGCGAGGAATAAAAAATGAAACAACCAACCATTGAAACAGGAAAAAATCATTCAGGCTTAGAGATTACACCTGTAAATAAATGGCTGAAAGGTACTAAAAAACCGATAATCATAAGCGGACCATGCAGTGCTGAAAATGAAAACCAGGTTGTGAATACCGCAAAAGAGATCGCCCGAATCAATAGGGCTCACATCTTCAGGGCCGGCATCTGGAAACCAAGAACACGTCCAAATTCATTTGAAGGTGTGGGTGAGAAAGGCCTTGGATGGATGAAAAGAGTAAAAGAAGAAACAGGCGTGTTGACTGCAACAGAAGTGGCGAATACCGGCCATGTTGAAATGAGTCTGAAACATGGTATTGACATTTTATGGATCGGTGCCAGAACAACTGTAAACCCTTTTGCTGTTCAGGAAATTGCGGACTCCCTTAAAGGGGTTGATATACCCGTCATGATCAAAAACCCGGTGAATCCGGATCTGCAATTGTGGGTGGGCGCTCTTGAAAGAATCAATAATGCCGGCATTACCAAACTCATGGCCATTCACAGAGGATTTTCAACTTTTAAGAAATTACCCTTCAGAAACGCACCAAGATGGGAGATACCGATTGAACTGAAAACCATGTTCCCGGATCTTGATATTATCTGCGACCCAAGCCATATCACAGGTAATCGTGATTTGATTCCACTGGTATCACAAAAGGCAATTGATCTGGATATGTCAGGTCTTATGATCGAATGCCATATCCATCCGAAAATCGCTTTAAGCGATGCAAAACAGCAGGTAACCGCAAACCAGCTGGAAGAAATTATCGAAAATCTGATCATCAGGGATTCCGCAGTAATGAATGGAAATTTAAAGAACCGATTAAAAGAACTGAGACGAAAGATTGATGAGCTCGATGACAGCATCATCCAAAATCTTGCCACAAGGATCGATATTACGGGCAGCATCGGTGAATATAAACGGGAAAAAAGGATAACCATTCTACAGATCAATAGGTGGGAAGAAATCATGAGAAAACGCACTGCAATGGGAGTAGCAATGGGTCTCAGCAGCGAATTCATGAAAAGTATGCTCGAGCTGATTCATAATGAATCGATTAAAAAGCAGACAACCATAATGAACCGGGATGCTTCGTAATAAGAAAAGTAAAATTGGATCCGTAGTGTCATTAAAAAACCTTAGAGCTCTTTACTATGCCAATATCTCTTTAACCCGCCCGATCAGCCCATTTTCTAACCGAACCTTGATACCATGGGGATGAACAGGTGATTTGGTCAATATATCTTTTACAATACCTTCGGTCAGCTTCCCGGTTCTTTGGTCTTTCTTGAGTACAATTCGTACACGCGTGCCATTTTTGATATTTTTCCGTTCTGTACCGCTCATTTTAGTTACTACCCCTCTCAACCTTTGATTTTATATATATTTTCCATAATACATAATGAGTTATAACTAAATTGTCAAAATCGAATTTTTAATGATTGGATCACAATTTTATCATATTTCCGATACAGTACACCATCCAACCTTGACGGTTTCGTAAAAAGTCCAACTTCTGCGTTGTGCTGCATTTCGCAATCATTCAATGTACTATAAGTACACTTCATGATTACGAAATTTGCACGCCTTGAATTTGAACTTTTTACGAAACCGTCTAATTTGGACTTTTTACGAGACCATCAACCTTGCTTTTTATATTCATTCAGATTTATTATGTCTCTGTGAAAAAAAGAACTGAATTTGAGAGAAATTATGAATATCCGTAAATTTATACCGGAAGATGCTGTCTTTTGTTTTAAGACGCGGGCAAACCCGTTTATACAAAAATTTTCAAGTGAACTGTCATCCCAAGCGATTGCTGCAGGTGTAAACGCGTACATGCCTGATGATTATATTCGGATGGCAGAAGAAATGGAATTCTTTATTTTGGAAAAAAATGAAAAATCTATCGCGTTTTTTACAATAAAAAAAATCAATAAAACCACTGCTGAAATTCCCCTGGTTTATATCGATCTTGATTGTCTCGGAAGTGGTATTGGAAAGACCTGCCTCCAGTATGTCGAGAAATGGATTCTTTCAAACTGGAGAGAAGTCAAAGAATTGGTTGTGGATACCATAATCCCTGAATACAATGGCGGCTTTTATATAAAGGCTGGATTTGTTCCAACAGGAGAAACAACCTGCAATTTCCCTGATATGAGCCTTAAAGCATTAAGACTAACCAAAAAATTAAATGCTGATGGTATTGTAACAGGAAAAATGACTAAATAATGGTTATAAAAGGGCCTTTAGAAGATTCATGCATTGTTTACGGTTTTGCCCTTTCTTGTCCAATTCCGGATTCCATGTGGATACCGAAACTCCAATAACTTTACCCGTCTCAGATAACCTTCTAAAAATACGACTAAGTTCGGCTATCGATGGACCGCCTGCGGCGGGATAATTCATTGCAGGCACTTCATCCGGATTGATAATGTCCATATCAATATGGATATACAAAGGATGACCAATCATCGGATGTCCGTTCAGTTCATTTACATCAGAGAGATGAATCAGTTGAGATTCTTTTATCATCTTCTCTTCATCCGGATCAAGGTCCCGGCCGTCTGTTAATATAATTTTTTCTTCTGCTACAGTCTTCAGGCCAATAGCATTCGGAATGGTTTGTTCACCACGCCCGGCAATCATGGCAAGAGGCATTCCGCCAAGGAAACCACTCGGTGTGGTTTCCCATGTATTGAAATCACCATGGGCGTCAAACCAGATAAAAATCGGATCAATCCCTGCTTTCTGGAGACCGGCAAATACACCAAGTGAACTGCAGCAATCGCCCGTAATGCTGACCGGACGTTTCCCCGATAAAACCACTTCAGTGGTGTATTCAGCCAGTTGCTTGTATATATGAGACATTCGATGCTGTTTGTCATCTTCAGGCAAAACTGGTTTATTCATTAACCAGCCGGATTCTGCGATAAGCTCCAGGCCGGGTAGAGGTTCATCAAGATAAAATGGTGACAGGATGTATTGGTTTTGCATAATTATAAGCCCCCGCATTTTGAGTGTATTTGTATTTGATATCACACATTTAAAAAATATTAAATAAATTGCGGGGTCGGGGAGTTTTTTTGTTGTTCAACCGCTCCATGAATAATTTGTGATGCCGAATCGTTTATCCCGCATTCGCCAACCTCCGTCGCTAAAGCTATGGCGATCAGGAGGCTATGGCAGACATGCTGGATTCCGGTCTCCGCCGGAAAGACAGTGTCATTAATGCAAAAGGCAAAGTCTTTTATATCTGACACGGCCCACAGGTTCAGGTTTATTTTATCAAATAAAACCTGGTCCTTTGGGCCAGGTCAGAGATAAATGGCTCTGCCATAAGAAATAAATCAAAGTGACTAAAGTGAGCTAAAGTGCACTAAAGTGCCGTCGCCGCTAAAGCTATGCGGACAGTTCCCGCCGTCGCTAAAGCTATGGCGGACAAGCCGGAGTCGCAATAAGCTCCATCTTTTAAATAAAAACAGACAGGATTCATTAACTTTAGGCATTTTAGTCACTTTAGCGCAC
>JAUVGT010000403.1 GCA_030593645.1 Deltaproteobacteria bacterium | reverse complement strand
TGATGGTCTCGTAAAAAGTCCGAATGAGACGGTTTCGTAAAAAGTTCAAATTCAAGGCGTGCAAATTTCGTAATCATGAAGCGTACTTATAGTACGTTGAATGATTGCGAAATGCAGCACAACGCAGAAGTTGGACTTTTTCCAAAACCGTCAAAATTGATAATCGGGATTATTATACAAGGCAATAAGATATAAATATTGGATAAAATACAAGGCAAATTAACTATTCAGCCTTGCTATGTGGCTCATTTTAAAAAACCGGAAATTTTGATTGACAATCGGATCAATAGGTGTAAGCATGTTATCATAACGGATAACATGCTTACAAGGAGATATTATGGTTCGCACACAAATTCAATTAACAAAGGATCAGGCTCGAATGTTGAGAGAACTTTCTCTTTCCAGTCATGAATCGGTTGCGGCTTTAATCCGTAAAGCGGTAGATCAGTTCCTGATTACCGGGAAACCTGACCGCTCAACCCTTTACCGGCAGGCAATGACTATAGCCGGGAAATACAAAACAAAGCAATCCGATATCGCGGTCGACCACGACCGCTACCTTGAGGAGGCTTTTGGATCATGAATATTTTTGCGGATACATCAGGGATTTTCGCGTTGCTGGTGAAAAATGACTATATGCACGTCAGGGCCAGGGAAAATTTAAAATACTTTGCCGGGGAAAATGTCCAACTTGTGACCAGTTCCTTTGTCCTTGTAGAAACAACAGCGCTTTTACAAAGGCGTATCGGTATAGCACCGATTCATGATTTTAACGCAAAAATTTTTCCCCTGCTCAAAGTTGTCTGGGTTGATGATAAATGGTACACAAGGGCCTTGCAGCGACTCTTTGTACAAAACAATCGAGATGTCAGCCTTGTGGACTGTCTCAGTTTTGAAATCATGGATTCACTGGAAATCGAATACGCTTTTGCCTTTGACAAGCATTTTGAAGAAAACGGTTTTACCATTGCCGCCTTCCATGATCTGGATGCCAAATGACGGACGGATAAATTGTTAATGAGTAAAAAACCTGAAAATATATTACACGATTTGAAATACGCTGA
The DNA here is from genome assembly GCA_030593645.1 of Deltaproteobacteria bacterium. Classification (GTDB taxonomy): domain Bacteria; phylum Desulfobacterota; class Desulfobacteria; order Desulfobacterales; family JAUVGT01; genus JAUVGT01. The sequence goes on along the minus strand of JAUVGT010000403.1, from coordinate 3,195 downwards.
CGGCGTCGCACCATTGGCATCATACATGTTAAGAACTACCGGATACGCATGATCCCTATTTTATTTAACAGTAAAGTACAATTTAATAGTATTGTTGCTTTCGTTTAATTCATCGGCATCGTCATTCACGTCGGCGATAAAGGTCGCGATGTATTTCCCGGGTTTTGTTATTTTTATACTTCTGGCTACTGCGAATTTCTGTGCCTGAGGAGAATAAACAGGGATGGATCCATAATATCCGGGATTTGGGGGAGTAGATTCGCCACCCACTTTCACACCGCACCGAATCGCCTGTGACGGGACTTGGCCGATATTGACCAGGTCGGCGACCAAATAGATCGTGTCATTAACCGTGGGATTGGCGGGATTAATTTTCGGGTTCCGTAACGTCAAGTCCGATTTTAGCGGGCGAACGGTAAATTTTATTTTTACAATATTGTTCGCTTCCTTTGATTCGGCTATATCATTGCCTGCATCGGCGATAAAAGTGACGATGTATTTTCCGGGTCTGGTTATTCTCATGCTTCTGGAGATTTGAGCCGACTTGCCGGGACCGAGCATACCGTGAGGATAAAGCTTGGGTTTTGACTCCCCGCCGATTTTTATTCCTCCTTTTGAGGCAGCGGCGCTTACCTTGCTGATGTTTTTGACTTTTGCCTTAAATAAAATGGTGTCAAGGGTGGTCGGATTTGATGGTGAAATTTTCATTTCCCGGATCGTTAAATCCGGTTTAGTTACTACTGCCCGAGGAGTATCCCCTGGTCCAGGGCCTGGCTGCCGTTTTGTTTTTGCAGCCCATGTTGTTAAAGTCGAGCCAGTCATAAAGAATAACATTATGAAAATGGTCAGTACGGGTTTAAATGTTTTCATTATATCTCCTCCGCTATTTTACTGATTCTTAACTCAAAAATTTATTATTTCTAATATTATGTGGCAATTCCATCGAAAAAGGTTCAAAATAAATGGTTTTTTAACTGTAAAACACACCTAATTTGAAGACAATGAAAAAATAGGAAAAAATAGAAAGTAAAAAAAGGGAAAAGTAGATGAAGAACACCTTTCTATTTAGGTTATCAATGACAAACAATTACTTATTTTTATATTAAATATCAGGGGTTTTTGGAAGAAATTCATGACTCTTGGCTTGGGGATCGGGCCATGTAAACACGATGATATGTTTAATAAAGCATTAAAATTGACGGTTTCGTAAAAAGTCCAACTCCTGTGATGGGCTGCATTACGCAATCACTCAACGCCCGGTTAAATAAAAAGTACGGATTTAACAGGGCAAGTACGATAAGTACGCTTCATAATACCGAAATTTGCACGCCTTGAATTTGAACTTTTTACGAGGGGATCAATAGTTTACAGCGTTATATTTCGACACCAGGATCGGATCTTTTATCCCCTTGACAGTATGCATATTTGAACCTATACTTCAAATATGCATACAATTATCAAAAGAAACGATATTGCTTCCACTATTCTTTTCAGACTGAAAAGTAATCCAGCTGTTGCCCTCCTTGGGGCCCGCCAGGTCGGAAAGTCAACACTTGCGGGAATGATTATGGAGAATTTTGCAGATGCAATTTATCTTGATTTGGAGCGTCCGGCAGATCTCAACAAACTTCATGATCCCGAGGCATTCTTCCATCAATTCAGAAGCCAACTCATTTGTCTGGATGAAATTCAACGAGTCCCGGAAATTTTCTCGATTCTCCGAGGAATTATCGACCGTAACAAAAGGAATGCACAATTTTTGATATTGGGTTCTGCTTCAAGGGATCTCATTCGACAAAGTTCAGAATCTCTGGCCGGCAGATTATCGTTTATTGAAATCACGCCATTTACCCAACCGGAAATACCCTTTATTGAATCAAGCATGTTCTGGTTGCGAGGCGGGTATCCGCGCAGTATACTGGCAGATGAAGAAGAAGCGAGTATCCAGTGGCGGGAGGACTATATTAGAACCTTCCTGGAACGGGATATCCCTCAGTTGGGATTCCAAATACCGGCTAATACTTTAAGCAGGTTTTGGAGGATGATTGCCCATTGCCATGGTCAGGTTCTCAACTCCTCAAAATTAGCAGACTCCATGGGAGTCAGTTCGCACACCATACGCAAATATATCGACCTTCTTACACAAACTTTTGTTCTCCGGGTGCTTCCCCCTTTTGCAACAAACATTAAAAAACGTCTCATCAAATCCCCTAAAATATATATCAGGGACTCAGGACTTCTTCACTCGCTGCTCGGCATTGAAACAATGGAAGAACTCTTTGCCAATCCTGCTTACGGTGCCTCCTACGAAGGGTTTATAATTGAGAATATTGTATCACTGCTTCCACGCTGGCAAGCCTCCTTTTTCAGAACATCCAACGGCGCTGAAATCGATTTAATCCTGACAAAGGGCCAAAAAACAATTGCTATTGAAATAAAGTCATCCACCAGTCCCAAACTTTCTAAAGGTTTCTGGAACTCCATTGAAACTATAAACCCGGATTTGATTCGGGTGATTGCCCCGGTTGCAGAGCAATATCCTCTCGCAAAAAATGTACTGGTTAATCCTTTACATCTTTTCTTAAGGGAAATAGCAAACTGGTAGTCCATTCAAAAAGCAGCAACGTATGACGGTCTCGTAAAAAGTCCAACTTCTGGGTTGTGCTGCATTTCGCAATCATTCAACGTACTATAAGTACGCTTCATGATTACGAAATTTGCGCGCTTTGAATTTGAACTTTTTACGAGACCGTCATTTTTAATTACACCCTATTTTGCCCCCCATCTTGACATTAAGGGTGTTTTCATTCAAACTCGTTTTAAAACCACTTCGATCGATGATTCAATCAGAAAAAATCAGGGACAGATTAATGCCGGATAATAAAAGCATCAACAGGATACCATGTGATAAATTCTTTGAGGATCTGGTCTGCGGTGCATTTCGGTGCAGTATGGAGGGCAGGTTTCTTGATGCAAATCCTGCTTTGATTAGTATGTTGGGATATAATACAAAAAATGAATTCCTCAAGATCAATGGGGATAAGAATATTTATTTAAAACCAGATGAGCGAAAACATTTTCAAAAGGAAATTGAGGAAAATGAACATGCTGTCAATTTTGAGATGGATTTAATATGTCGGGACAAGAAAATAATTTCAACTTTGTTTACCGGACACGGTTTTTTTGATCATAAGG
>JAUVGT010000024.1 GCA_030593645.1 Deltaproteobacteria bacterium | reverse complement strand
CAACCTTATATTGTTGCCGAGATGACCCAGTCATTAGGGCTTTCTGAAAATGACAAGGTGCTTGAACTTGGAACCGGTTCAGGGTACCAGGCTGCCATTATTGCCGAAATCGCCTATAAGGTATATACAATTGAACGGATTCACACCTTGTTGATCAAAGCCAGGAAAATCTTTGATTCACTTCACTATCATAATATAATCACACGATATTCAGACGGCACTAAAGGCTGGAAAGATGAAAGTCCTTTTGATGCGATTATCGTTACTGCAGGTACTCCTATTGTTCCGGAGACGCTTGTTGACCAGCTTAGTACGGGAGGCCGTATGGTGGTCCCGGTCGGAAATCAATATTCCCAGGAATTAATAAAGATACATAAAGATGAATATGGTATCCATAAGACAAATCTTGGCGGTTGCCGTTTTGTTAAATTAATCGGTGAGTATGGATGGAATGAGAATTGATAGAGGGTCAGATATTTTATTATGACATATTCAAGCGCTCCTATGGGCAGGTTAGCGAAAATAGACAGTGCCTTAAGTGAACTAAAGTTTGAAGTGCCTAAAGTTAATGAATTCTGTCTATTTTATTAAAAATAGATGGAGCTGTAGCGACTCCGAAACTTTAGTGCACTTTAGATCACTTTAGGCACTTTGTTTTAAATCCCCTTATAGGGGTATCCGCCGTTGCCAAGGCTATGGCGGACAAGTACAAAGCCGGGTCCCGTTGGATCTGGATTTTTATTTGAGGTATTAATGGATATTATCAAGTGTTTTTTTAAAGGCGCGGTATTCGGGGTTGCCAATATTATTCCGGGTGTTTCCGGTGGAACAATGGCATTGGTGTTAGGTTTTTATGAACGATTAATTACGGCCATAAATCATATCTCACTATCTACGGTAAAAATATTTTTCAATGTATTCAGGTTTAAAACGTATTATTTTGATGAATTTAAATCCGAATTAAAAAAAATTGACGCCTTATTTTTATCAATAATAGCGCTTGGAGCCTTAAGTGCGATCGTTGCACTGGCCAGGCTGATGACAACCCTTTTGATTGATTGGCATGATCCCACGTATGGTTTCTTTTTCGGCCTTGTATTACTCTCCACAATTGAACCCTATCGATTAATTAAGAAAAAGTCTTTATCCGTACTTATCGCCGGAATTATCGCTGTTATGACAGTTGTCGCCGTTTCAAATGCCGTTACCGGTGATGATTTGATTGAAAAAGAACAAAAAAAGTATGAAATCAGAATGAAGAACCAAAACTCCGGGGGTTCCACTGGAGAGACGGAAAGGACAAACAGGAGTGCACCGCGTTTCGTGTTACTTTTTTTAATGGGGGCAGCTTCCGTATCTGCGATGATTTTACCTGGTGTCAGCGGGTCATTTTTATTATTATTAATGGGTGGGTATTTTGAAATACTTCAGGCCATTAGCGATCGGGATTTCCCGGTAATTGGGGTTTTTTCCCTGGGATGTTTTATTGGAATAATGGTGTTTACACGGTTATTAACCTATTTGTTAAAGAATTGGCATGACCAGACCATGGCTTCACTTCTGGGACTTGTGATTGGCTCATTATGGATCATCTGGCCCTTTAAGACAACTGTGGTCGTTGGCAATGAAATAATTTATTTGAATAATCGTTTACCGGAAGCCTTTGGAATCGTAGAGAGCTGGACACTCATGACTGCGCTGGCGGGAATGACTATTATATTTTTATTTACGTGGTATGAAAACAAAGGCAGAAAGGTTGAAGGGCAGGGGTAAAGTTAAAAAAGTGTTTTAGCTGCATTTGGAAAAACCACATGAGTGGCAGACCATACAGCCTTCTTCATGGGATAATACATCACTGCATTCAGGACAGACTCCCGGCATAGGGTCATTTTCAACACTATCGGAATTTGCTGCTTTTTTTAATATCTGGGCAATCGCATCGGGACATGACAGGACGTTCTTTCCGTTTTGCCAGGAGGGAGAAGGGCACCTGATGCCGATAAGCTGTTTAAATATAGCTTCAATTTTTACGCCTGATCGAAGAGCCAGGGAGATTAACCGTCCGGCGGCTTCGATCTGGGAGGACGCGCAGCCGCCGGTCTTACCCATCTGGGCAAATACTTCACACATACCATGTTCATCTGAGTTTATGGTTACATACAGTTTACCGCATCCGGTCTGGATTCGTTCTGTTACCCCGCTTGTCACATCGGGTCTGGGTCTGGGCGCGATTTTTGACGATTCCTCTTTTTCGATTCCGATATTCAGAACCTGTTTATCGCGACTTCCGTACCTGTATATTGTGACTCCTTTGCAGCCTTTTTTATAAGCATCAAGATATACTTTTGCCACATCCTGTCTTGTGGCTGTTTTGGGGAAATTTACTGTTTTGGAGACCGCATTATCTGTATGTTTTTGAAAAGCGGATTGAATTTTTATATGCCATTCAGGCGTTATGTCATGGGACGTTTTAAAAAGTGTTTTTACGCTGTCCGGAATTGAATCAATCTGCTGAATAGATCCGGTTGAGGTGATTGTATTGATCAGTTCCTCTTTGTAAAAATGTTCTTTCTTTGCTGTTTTAACAAATTCAGGATGAATTTCGGGAAGGGTTTTTCCGTCAAGTATATGCCGGTTGTGGGCGATCGCAAAAACAGGCTCAATACCGCTGGATGTGTTGGCAATGATGCTTATGGATCCTGTTGGAGCAATAGTGGTGGTTGTGGCATTTCGCATATATGGTGTGGATTTATGATCAAAGGCGCTCCCTTTATATTCCGGAAAATTTCCACGTGTTTTACCCAGAGCGGCGGAAGCGTTTTTGGATTCTGAGGAAATAAATGCCATTATTTTATCAGCATATTTGAAAGCCTTATTTGAATCATAGGGAATTTTCAATTGGATGAGCATGTCCGCAAAACCCATGACTCCAAGTCCAATTTTTCGGGTACTTTTGCTCATTTTCTCAATGCGTGATAGTGGATATTTATTGATTTCGATTACATTATCCAAAAAGTGAACCGCGTGATGAACACTCTGTTTTAACAGAGTAAAACTGACAGTATTTCCGCTTATGAATTTGGGAAGATTTATAGAACCCAATGTACATGATTCATATGGCAGGAGAGGTTGCTCGCCGCAGGGGTTGGTTGCCTCAATCGCACCGAGATGCGGAATTAAATTATCCTTGTTGATTCTGTCAATAAAAATAATTCCGGGTTCACCCGTCTGCCAGGCAGAGTCAACAATCATGTCAAATAGTTTATTTGCGGATACCCTCTTTGAAGTTTTTTTAGTTCTCGGATTGATCAGGTCATAATCTGATTTTTTAATCAGAGAGTTCATGAAATCATTTGTCAACGCGACAGAAATATTAAAATTGTTTAACCGCGTGTGATCATTTTTTGAACAGATAAATGTTTCAATATCAGGGTGATCCACACGTAAAACAGCCATATTGGCGCCCCTTCGTGTTCCGCCCTGCTTTATTGTTTCAGTAGCCGCGTCAAATACGTTTATAAATGAAAGCGGTCCACTTGAAACTCCGGCAGTTGAACGTACGATATCCTGCTCCGGCCGAATCCGAGAAAAAGAAAAACCGGTTCCCCCTCCGCTTTTGTGAATCATAGCGGTGTGTTTAATCGTCTCGAAGATACTATCCATGGAATCTTCAATCGGTAGTACAAAACAGGCGGCTAACTGGCCCAATAGACGACCGGCATTCATTAATGTGGGGGAGTTTGGTAGAAACTGCAGGTTGGACATCAGGTCAAAAAATATTTTTTCTGACACTTTAATATCAGCCTTAGGGTCAAAAACTCTATCAGCGGCAGCAATACTTTTTGCAACCCTTCTGAACATTTTTTCGGGAGTATCTTTTATATTGCCATCAGCATCTTTTTTCAGGTATCGTTTTTTTAGTACTATTTTTGCGTTTTCCGAAAGAGATATTTTCATACATATCCTTTGGGTGATGTATCGTATGGATCAAGGTCATTCAAACCATTAATCAGGGATAAATTTCATCTGATCGAATTTTTCTTTTAATTTTTTTTTGACAACTGGCGTAACCATACCATTAATATTACCACCGAATCGGGCAGCTTCTTTAATAATAGATGAGCTGGTATAAATCCACCTTAAGCCTGTCATAAGAAAAATGGTTTGAACCTCCCTGTTTAACTTGCGGTTCATTAAAGCCAGCTGGAATTCGTATTCAAAATCTGATAGCGCGCGCATACCACGCAAAATCGCGTGGGCTTTTTTTTGAGCCGCAAAATCAACCAGGAGTCCGGCAAATGTATCGATTTCAACATTCTTTAATTTTTTAGTGCTTTTTTCAAGCATATCGATCCGTTCTTTAACAGTAAAAAGGGCTTTTTTGCCCGTATTGTGCAGAATGGCCACAATAACTTTATCAAATATTTTAAGTCCCCGTTCAACGATATCTAAATGTCCGTTTGTAACAGGATCGAATGAACCCGGATATATGGCAATATTTTTCATCTAAATTAATGTCCTGTGCTTTGAGAAAGTGATAAACTCTAGTGATCTATATCATATTTTAAAAAGGATACAAGCGTTTTCCCATATCTTCTTTGATCAACCATGTTAAAATACGAATGTAATATCGGGACAGGTTCTAAAAATGAATGTTCGATTATTATTAAATTATCATTTGCCATATGGATGTGGTGAGAAATATTTTTGAGTGCGGGTTTCAAAAAGTTTTTATTATATGGCGGATCTATGAAAATCACGTTGAATGGAGAACGGTATGATTTGATACAGTTAAGGTTTGTTCTGACGTCCCACCGGATTGTGCTTGATCTGCCTTCAAGAGCACATGCTTTTATATTACGGTTAATAACAGAAACTGCGTCTGTGCTGTTATCCAGGAATACTGCAAATTCTGCCCCACGACTTAAGGCCTCAATCCCAAGGGCGCCGGTTCCGGCAAAAAGATCGAGTACAACCGATCCTGTAATCCGGGTTGAAAGTATGTTATAAATTGCTTCTTTTAAATGATCCGAAGTCGGTCTTATGGAGCTTCCCTTTATGGAATATAATTTTCGGCCTTTTAGATTTCCGCTGATGATCCTCATGATTCTTTGATCTGTTTAAGTTTTTTATGCAGGTAACTCCGCCCGACACCGATCGCTTTTGCTGTTCTGGTTATGTTGTTGTTATACTGTGTAAGTTTTTCCTCAATAAATTCTTTTTCGAAAATCTTTCGGGCTTTTTTGAAATTATTGATTTGCATGAATTGTGATTCATTTATATCTGCCTTGCATACAGCGGATGGATTATATGGATCTGGTATATCAGAAGTTTCGATATATTCTTTTTGAACCATTATGGAGAGCCGTTCTACCAGGTTTTTTAGTTCTCTGACATTACCGGGCCAGTGATAATCGGATAAGAGCTTGAGCGCGTCACTGGTAATTTTAATACGGTTTGTTCTGGTTTGTTTGGCGCAATCATCTAAAAAGGTTTCAACCAGTATGGGGATATCTTCATTACGGTTCCTTAATGGCGGCACATCAATAGGAATAACATTTAGTCGATAGTAAAGGTCTTCTCGAAAGTTACCTTTCTTAATTTCTTCTTCAAGGCCTTTGTTGCTTGCTGTTATTATCCGAACATCTACATTTAATACTCTACTACCTCCAACCCGGTGAAACTTTTGTTCCTGTAGTACTCTCAGGATTTTTGATTGAGTTTTTAAGCTCATATCACCTATTTCATCGAGAAATATGGTACCGTTGTTTGCCAGTTCGAATTTTCCCCGTTTTTTTGCAACTGTCCCGGGCAGGGAATTCTTTTCATGGCCGAACAATTCACTTTCAATCAGTTTTTCCGGTATGGCGGCACAGTTAACGGTGATGAGAGGCTGATCAGCTCTTGTGCTTAATTGATGAATCGTCCGTGCAACAAGTTCCTTCCCCGTTCCGTTTTCACCCTTGATCAAGATCCAGGAATCTGATGGTGCAACAGTGCTAATCTGCTTCCATAGCGCCTGGATTGGAGGACTGTTTCCGCTTATGGAATTTTTTTCAATCATTTTTTTTCTAAGATACTTGTTTTCTTCTTCTAAACGCCGGAAATTTAATGCGTTGTTAATGGTTACGATTACTTTATCAATGGAAAGCGGTTTTTCTATTAAGTCGAAAGCCCCGAGTTTGGTGGACTTTATCGCAGTCTCTATCGTACCATGACCGGTGATAATGACGACCTGAACAAATGGGTAGTTCTTTTTTATTTCTTTTAGAGTTTCGATGCCGTCGATCCCAGGCATCCAGATATCCAGTAATACAAGATCAGGTGATTCAGTATTAATGATTTTAAGGGCTTCATAGCCGTTTGAAGCGGTCGTTATTTCAAATCCTTCATCTGTGAGAATACCGCTTAACGATTTAAGTATAGATGGTTCGTCATCAACGATCAAAATGGATGGAAACATTGAGTTTGGCTCCTTTGAAAAATGACATCTGCATGGTTTTAAAACACCTTCCGGGCAATATAGCTAACGTGGAAAATAAATACAAGTATAGAAATGTGTATGGGTTGAAAAGGAGTTTGAAACCACTTCTAAACAGGAAGTTCAATAACAAATTTGGCGCCATGGGGTAAATGATCATGAACGCTTATCATACCATTATGATCCGCAATGATTGTATTTACAATGGTAAGGCCTAAACCCGTACCTGCAGTTTTGGTTGAAAAATTCGGTTCAAATAAACGGGTTTTGTCTTCATCTGAAACACCGAGGCCATTATCAGACACTTCTATTCGGGCTAATTTTAAAATAGAATCAAAACTGAGAGTAATGGTTATCTTGCCTTCAGCTTTAATAGCCGCAATGGCATTATCAATGAGATTAATCATGGCTTGCTTGATCTGCCTGCGATCAAGGTTGAGAATCGGGAAATCATCTGAAACTCTGGTTTCAAATACTATTTTCTGATGGCCTTCTTTATATAATGCAATTGTATCTTCGATGATGGGTGGTAATTCACTGGGTTTTGGATTTGCCGTGGGAAATTTCGCAAAAACGGAGAATTCATTTACAAGATTTCTGATCAGGTCGACGTGATCAATAATCATCTGTGTGCATTCTTCAAAAACCGGGTCATCCAGCTGATTTTTATATTTTCGTTTTAAACGTTGAGCAGATAGGGTTATTGGAGTTAACGGATTTTTCACTTCATGGGCAATTCTGCGGGCAACTTCACGCCAGGCAGCTATTCGTTGCGCTTTTTCAAGCTCTGTCAGATCATCAAATACCATAATAGTGCCCAATGGGTTCCCGCTGTCGTCTTTTAATGCATTAATATTTGCGAGGAAACTCCGGGGTCGGTCTTCAATGGTTACTCGAATTGGCAGTTCAACGGTATCATTTTTTGTGTCTGTTAGTTTTTCTATTACTTCCTCTGCAAGGATTAAATATTTCCCTAGTAGAAGATTTTTATAATTCTTATTGAGGATATTTCCGGATTTCAGGTTCAGCATTTTTTCAGCGGAAGTATTGATCGTTGTAACAAAACCGTCTGCATTCATGGTTATAACACCGGTTGAAACGTTTTTTAAAACAATTTCCATATACCGGCGTCTTTCTTCAATCTCAATGTTCTGTTTCTGTAGTATCAGTGCTGATCGTTCAAGCTGTTCCCGGCTGCTATGAAGGTCCCGTGTCATTTTGTTAAATGAATTAACAAGACTTCCCATTTCATCATCAGCCACCTGCTTGATAGTAAAACCCAGTTCACCTTCGGCGATTCTTCGTGTACCTTCTGCAAGTTCCTGGATAGGTATACTGATTGATTTGGCCATATAAAATCCAAACCAAATCGCAGAAAACAGCACAATCAATGAAACGATGGAGAGAAATATATAAAAAGTTACCTGAACCGGCATTTTAAGCAGTTTTATCTTCTGGTATGAGTCAAATCCGATTGAAATGGATTTCATATTTTGAGCAAGGTCCGGTGATATCAATCGGGCTAATACCAGGAAACCCTTTGTTTCTTCTTTTGTCGCACCGAATGGAATGGTTCCGATGGTTCTGATTAATTCACCCCTTGAAATATACTCAGATATTGACCACACTTCACTGGTGGTTCTTTCCTGTAAAAAATTATCTGCCGGCATTTTGACGATATGTTTTTTTCTTAATTGTGATGAATGAGACATGGTCAAACGTTTTGAATTTTTGTCATAAACCTCCACTGAATCAATATTAAATTCGCGCTGTACAATTTTAATATAGTCCCCGAGTGCTTTTTTATTTTTTTTCGCGAGCAGCTTTTTTTTTATTATTTGATAGGCAGCTCTCTCTAAAAAGAACCGATTGTTATTTTCCACCTGCTTATAGATACTCCTGCCGACCAGTAATGATTTTTCAAGGGCTTGTTCAACGGGAACATTAAACCAGAATTTAATACTTGCTGTAATAAAATTTATGGAAAAGAAAAAAAGCACTATGGTTGGGAGAAGAGTCAAAGTAATAAAAGCAACAACCAGTTTTGTTCGCAATTTTGATCCCATTACTTTTCGTTTTCTGTCGTATAGAAGTTTAACCAGGTTTCTAAGAACAAGGAAGATAAGAAGGGTTAATAACAACAGATTGATGTTGATGAGAATAAACATCAAAATTGTATTTGAAACAGGTATATCTGCACCAAAACGAATAATTCGATTCTCTGCAAATGTCAGTAGAGTAACGATTATGATGATGGAAAGTATAATAATAACTTCACGCCTGCGTCTTTTTTTATCCTGCCCCGTGACGGTTGATTTTTGAATTTCAATATTATCAGTCATAGTTTTATCGGTAAATAGGAATAACTAAAAATTTCATTTAAAGTAATATGGGCAATTCAATTAATACTTCTTATTAAATGAGATGAAAAATGTCCAAATTGCACTGTATAAACTCTAATAGATAAAATCTATTGAATACCAGTCTGTTTCGAAATCCCATAAAATAGGGAATATTAATATATAATGGAGATATAAAGGAAAGGTTATTTTGCTAATTTCGGCTTTGGTCTTAATTCTGTATCTTTTACTTTTTAACAGTTTTTTGAGTGGATAAAGTTCAATTCTATTTAATTCCGTCATTAATGCGTGGGCCTCTTCAAATGATCGGGTTGCAGAAGGGTCATGCTTTTTCCATGATCGGGTTATTTTGTATTCTTTTTTGAGATTATCGTATTTGATTGTACTTGTAAATGTTAGATCGGCAATATCCTTATCTGGCCACATTGATCGAACCTGTGAAAGTTCTATATAGAAGGTAAAGGTGGCCGGCACACCGCTTTGGACGGCTTTTTTCAATTTGTCTCTAAAGGCGCCTTCAAGTTTCAGGAATATCAGAAGGTTATCTCGGGTATTTGTAATATTAATATCCGTTAATATTGCTTCTTCAGCAAAAGCAGGCTGACTAAGAAAAATTAATGAAAAAAAAATAATGATTATGCAGGTATTACACGGTCGCATTTTTATTAATTACCATTTCAAAGCATATCACAACTGTTTTGTTCAAAAAACCGGATTCAATGATAAATCAAAGAAAATCTTATCATTAAAAACCGGTGATTAATTTATAGCGAAAACCCGTTTAAATTGCAAGAGAATTTGAATGGTGTTGGGACAGGTTGTCGAAATGGAGGATGGTACTTGTTTCCCAGGATTCTTTTTGGTCAAAAAATTTTTCCAGAAAAGCATGGTTAAAGGCATGTCCTGATTTGTTTACAACGAGATGCCCCAATATGGGCATACCCAGAAGAGAGAAATCCCCAAGACAGTCAAGTATTTTATGCCGAACAAATTCATCTGGATACCGAAGACCATCTTCATTCATGATCTGGTTTGTATCCAGTACGATGACATTTTCAAGTGATCCGCCCTTGGCAAGACCGAAGCGCTGGAGTTGTTCAAATTCATGAAAAAAACCAAACGTTCTGGCTCTGCTGATTTCACTTTCAAAAATAGTGTCTGACAGATCAAAATCATACGTCTGTTTTTTAATCAGCGGGTGATTGAAATCGATCGAGCAGGTAATACGAAATGTATCAGCAGGAAAAATACTGACCGATTTCCCGTCATACTGCAGTTCAATCGGTTTTTTTATAATAAAAAATTGTCTGGGTGATTCCTGTTCAACAATACCGGCATTGTTAATCATTTCTGTAAACGGTCCGGCACTGCCGTCCATAACAGGAACTTCATAATCATTCAGCTCAACAAGGGCATTATCTATTGATAATCCCGCGAAACAGGCCATGACATGTTCAATGGTTGAAACGATGCATCCATTCGAACCAATAACTGTCGCAAGGCTAGTGTCAACGACCCGATTGAAATGAGCGGAAATTTTTGGACTGTCCGGAAGATCGGTCCTTTGAAATTGTATCCCATGATTAATCGGGGCGGGTTTAAGGGTTAAATTTACTTTTTTACCGGAATGAACACCAACACCTGTACAACTTGCAGGTTGCGCAAGGGTTCTTTGCATAAAATGCATGTATGAATTACCTCTTTCGTCAAAAAATGTATTATATAACTATATTAATAGTTTATTGTATATTGTTATGATTAAAACACACTATATCAATGAAATTTCTGAAAACCTCAACTATTATAGTAATTTAACACCGATTATATGTTTTCTGTCAATAGTAATTTGTATCTCCCAACCGAAAATAGTCCGGTCGATATGAAATGTTTTTCAAAAGTATCATATATTAGATGTTAAATCAAATGATTAAATGGCTGTAGAGGCACCTGTGTGCTTGCTCAGTTAAACATGCATCTGTATTTAACCGGGGTCTGCCCAAATCATTCATTACGCTCTAACCGTGACTTTGTGTGAAAAACTTCCCGATCTCTCAAGTATATTAAATGCAATAATCCTGATTGACATAGTTCTTTGGGCGGATTTACCGATTTTTTATGGGGCACGCCCCTACAACTCATAAAAATAGTGCATTTATTCCTTGCCCTACCGTCAACGATTTGTTACTCGATAAACACCACCTTGAAAAAGAATAGAACCTATCACAAAATCACATCTTAGGTTCGATGGCTGCGTTACAGGCCAGTGAAAAATACTCATCCGCCTCAGGCGGACTCACGTTTTTTAACTGTCCTGTGCCTTGCCCTCAAACCTAATCTATACTTTTGAGAGAGGTTCTATTTTAAATCAGATATATCTACAATGAAGGAGGAGAGCCGTTGCTTGCAAAAGTATTAAGCAGTGCTGTCATTGGGATAGACGCTTATCTTGTTGAGGTTGAAGTGGATATCATGAACGGACTTCCGAGTTTTACAACAGTCGGACTCCCTGAAGCCTCGGTAAAGGAGAGCAAGGAACGGGTCAAATCGGCCATCAGTAATTCAGGTTATACATTTCCGGATGACCGGATTACGGTTAACCTGGCACCGGCTAATATTAAGAAGGAAGGTACCGGTTTTGATCTGCCGATTGCGCTGGGTATTCTGGCAGCGACACGGATTATATCCCAGAAGATCATATCAAGATATCTTATCCTGGGAGAACTCTCTTTAGACGGCCGTGTGAAACCGGTGAAGGGATCTTTGCCCATGGCACTGGCGGCCAAAACAGCAGGATACAACGGTATTATTGTGCCTTATGACAATGGTCGGGAAGCGTCCGTGGTTGAAGGAATTTCAGTGATTCCGGTTCAGACATTGTCACAGCTGGTCGGGTTTTTACGTGGTTTTGAACGGATTGATCCTGCAAAAACAGATATCGAAGCCATTTTCAAAGAAGACAGCACATTCGACATTGATTTTTCAGAAGTGATGGGCCAGGAGCATGTGAAACGCGCCCTGGAGGTAGCGGCTGCCGGCGGGCACAATCTGGTCATGATCGGGCCGCCCGGTTCAGGTAAAACAATGCTCGCCAAACGGCTTCCTACCATCTTACCCCCGATCACATTCATCGAGGCGATCGAGACAACAAAAATATTCAGCGTAGTGGGTATGCTGAAGAAGGACCAGGCCCTGGTTACAAGAAGACCTTTTAGATCCCCGCATCATACGATTTCTGACGCGGGTCTGATTGGAGGCGGGCATGTACCCCGACCCGGTGAGGTCAGCCTCGCGCATAATGGAGTCCTGTTTTTGGATGAGTTGTCCGAATTTAAAAAGCATGTTCTGGAGGTTCTCCGGCAACCTTTGGAAGATCTGAAAGTGACTATATCCAGGGCGGCTTCAACCATTACATACCCTTCAGGTTTTATGCTGATTTCGGCAATGAACCCCTGTCCGTGCGGATATTTTTCAGATCCAAAACATGAGTGCCGTTGTACATATCACCAGATTCATAAATACAGGTCAAAAATATCCGGCCCGCTTTTGGACAGAATGGATATACATGTGGAGGTACCGGCAGTACCATATAAAGCGCTGATGAAAAAATCGAGCGCGGAATCTTCAGAAAATATCAGAAAACGGGTCAGCCGGGCCCGGGATATTCAGACCGAGAGATTTTCGCGGGCGAATATCCATTGTAACGCCCAGATGGGCAGCCGTCATATTAAAAGGCACTGCCAGATTGATACCTCCTCATGCAATCTCCTGGAGAATGCGATCGATAAACTCGGCCTTTCTGCGAGGGCGTACAACAGGATTTTGAAAATTGCGCGGACCATTGCGGATCTGGGCGGTAAGCCGGATATTATAGTGGATCATATTTCTGAAGCTGTTCAGTATCGAAACCTGGATCGAGGGAAGCGATTTGCGTAAACATATGTTTAATAAAAGACTGAATCAGGAAAAGATGAACGTCGAACCAATAAAAAGATGAACGTCGAACATCGAACGTCCAACGTCGAACGTCGAATGTGGAAGAGCTATGCTCTGTCTTGATTTAATAAAATGAATGGTAATGATGAATAAATAGATACTGGCTATCCGATTCACTCAAGTCGGTCAGCTTTAACACTATGAATTAACAAAGCATTTAAGCTTTTTGGGGCAAAAAGTGGACGAACGAAAAAAGTGCAATGTGCTCAAGTATACACCTATTCATGGCTTGAGTGAAGCGGATAGCCAGTATCTATTTATTCATTTCTCATTCAATATTCTATTATAATCATACAACGCAAAGCGTTTCCACATTCGACGTTGGGCGTTCGATGTTCGACGTTGGACGTTCATCTTTTATTCACTTATTCCCTTGACATATTTGAATGATATTTGTTATTTGAATTTGGCTTATAAGCATTATAACCTTAAAGCTGTTCAGACGGATCTGACTTCACCTGCGAGACAGAAGTGGTTATTGATATGGTAACCGGGACTTGGACTATATGGCTATAAGTTCTAACTGCAACCGCAACCAGAGTGAGAATGGTTGGTTGCTTTTTTTTTGCGATAGGTTCATATCCTGAAAGAGGGGGAACTGGCAAATGAGATTCGGAAAGTGGGTCATCTTAATAGTTATACTGTGCGTGCTTCTGATTTCGATTTCTGGGCTGGCGTCCGATAATCAAACCGCAGCGTCATCTGGTAAAAAAATTCATTCAGAACCAAATTCGCACGGAACGCCTGATGGGGGACATGGCGGGCATGAGAATCTTGGTGAAGTTCTCCCGATCTGGAGCTGTATCCCTTTTGCATGTATGCTCCTGTCCATTGCCCTTTTTCCCCTTGCCGCTCCGGAGTTCTGGCACCATCATTTTGGTAAAGTTTCCGCATTCTGGGCTGTATCACTCGCGATACCTTTTCTGTTCGCGTATAAGGGTTTGGCGCTATATGAAATTCTTCATATTGTCCTGGCAGATTATGTCCCGTTTATTATCCTTTTATGGTCCCTATACACTGTTTCAGGCGGAATATTGCTTCGGGGATCCCTCCGGGGTACACCCCTTGTGAATACAATAATGCTGGTCATCGGTACGGTGCTGGCTTCATGGATGGGTACCACAGGCGCGGCAATGCTGCTGATAAGACCTTTTCTCAGGGCCAACAGTTACCGGAAAAGCAGAACTTTCATGGTGGTCTTTTTTATATTTCTGGTGGCCAATATCGGCGGATCATTGACGCCTCTTGGGGATCCTCCCCTGTTCCTGGGATTTTTACATGGTGTAAGCTTTTTCTGGACATTTAAGTTACTGCCGCATATGGTTCTTGCCGCCGTGCTGCTGCTGATAATCTACTTTTTTGTTGATCTGTATTTTTATAAAAAAGAGACAGCTTCAGTTTCAGATGAAAAGAACATTGAAAATCAGACTTCTCAAAAGAGAGAGGGAAGCACAATTCCTTCCAATGAGGGGAGCTCTCTGAAACTGGAAGGGACATTTAATTTTATTTTACTCGCGGGTATTGTGGGTGCCGTATTAATGAGCGGAATTGTAGACTGGGGAGAAATCAATACCCTGGGAATACACCGGGCAGTACAAGACTGGGCGCGGGATGGTCTGCTGATACTTATGGGCATTCTTTCTCTTGTCGCAACATCAGCAAAACTGCGTGAGGACAATGAATTCACCTGGTTTCCCATCATCGAGGTCGCATATCTTTTTATCGGTATTTTTGTTACAATGATTCCCTGTCTTTTGATTCTCAAGGCTGGAACAAAGGGTGAACTGGCATTTCTGATTAACGCGGTTAAGGAACCGATTCATTATTTCTGGGTAACGGGTGCCCTGTCCGCTTTTTTAGACAATGCTCCCACATATCTTACATTTTTTAATACAGCCATTGGAAGTTTTTACGCCGGTATGACCGAGGCCCAGGCTGTACCGCTCCTTATGACGGAAAATGCGATTTATCTAAAGGCCATTTCAGCGGGGGCTGTTTTTTTCGGGGCGTGCAGTTATATCGGTAATGCGCCTAATTTTATGGTGCGCTCAATCGCGGAAGAAGCCGGGACGCCCATGCCGAGTTTTTTCGGTTACATACTGAAATACTCCCTGGTGTTTTTAATCCCAGTGTTCATACTCGTCACCCTGGTTTTCTTTTTTTAAGGAAGCAACATGATCAATAACCTGCTTGAATCGAATATTGCCATTGTGGGTGCCGGAAAATTCTGCAAGGCTTTCCTCAAATTTTTGTTCAGGGATGGATTCGCTGACCGAAGGCCCAATATTCTTGGAGTGGCTGATATCAATGAAGGGGCCGCAGGATTTGAATATGCCAGGGACAAGGGTATTTTAACCACAACAGATTACACAGAGCTGTTTCATTTAAAAAACCTGCAGGTCATCATTGAATTAACCCACGATCCCGCCCTGTTTGAAATTATTAATCGCACAAAACCATCACAAGTAAAATTGATTAATCATCTGGAAGCGGGAACGGTCTGGGATTCTCTCCAGCTGGAAGAGTTGAGAATTAAAGGCCAGGAAAAACTGCATCAGGAAGGGCTTGCCCAGGAAAAAATATTGACCCTTTTTCGACAGTTGACGGATAATTTTTCTTCAATATTAAAAGAACGAAATAACCGTTCACTGAGAATTGAGATGGAACTGATTGAGCAGGAAAGAAGCCAGTCCCAGATTATCCAGGGAAGTACGATTCCAACATTTGTGATCAACAAGGATCACGTTGTTACGCACTGGAATAAAGCCCTTGAAAGACTTTCCGGTCATTTTTCGGATCAGATTGTCGGAACCACGAAGCAGTGGGTTCCTTTTTGGAATAATGAGCGGCCCACCATGGCAGATGTGATCCTGGACCAGATAGAAGAAGATGAAATCCAAAAGCTGTATGGTGAAAAGTGGCGAAAATCAGCTCTGATTAGTGGGGCGTACGAAGCGGAGGTGTTTTTTTCAAGTTTAGGGGAAAATGGTAAGTGGTTATGGTTCACAGCAGCACCGATCAAAGGACCGGATGGTTCAATTATCGGCGCTATTGAAACTCTCTGGGATAAAACAGAAGACAAAAAAGCAGAGGAACAAAAGGAACAATACACCCGGGAGTTGGCGGCATTATGTTCCATCTACACCGCACTGAATGCTCCCCTGAATCTCGATATCCGAATCAAAGCTGTGATTGAAGAGATTAAAAGCTTTTTGTCCGCGGACAGTATCTGCATATTTATGCTGGAGGATGACAGCCATTTTCGTCTTAAATATTCTGCGGGTACATCTGAAAGTCTCTGTCGGGAAAACAGTCTTGCGGCAGAAAACAGTATTATCTATCGTGTCGCGCAAAGTAATGAAATTACTATTCTTGAAGATTTACCGGACGGCAGCAATGAAGAGATTGGACTGGATAAACAGGAGGGGTTGAAATCCCTTGCGTACATTCCGGTCAGTGCCAAGGAAAAGAAAACGTTTGGTGTGATCAGAATCGGGTGCGTCAAATCCAAACAATTTACACCCGAGGAAAGACACGTTCTTGAATTGATCGGCAATCGAATCGGTGCCGCCGTAGAAAATACGATACTTCAGGAACAATATATAAAATCGGAAGAAAAGTATAGATCTCTTTTTAATAATGATCCGAATCCGATATTTATCCTGGATAATAAAACACATACAATACTGGACATTAACCAGAGGGCCCAGGATTGTTACGGGTATACAAAAAAGGAATTGTTCGGCTATTCGTTCTTTAACCTGGGTGATGAAGATGATGAAGAAGTCATTAGCGGTCTAAAATTTCTTACCCAGAACCAATCGGTTCTTTTCTCAAAAAAACGGCATTACAAAAAAGGGCACAAACCGTTTTATGTGAACATCAGTGTCAGCTGCGCCGAATACGGTGAGAGTTATGTCCTGATTGCGACCACCACCGATATTACAGAAAGTATCGAAAAGGAGACCCAATTGATCCAGGCCGGTAAAATGACTACACTGGGAGTCATGGCAGCCGGGCTGGCACATGAGATCAACCAACCCCTGAATGTTATTCAGATATGTGCTGATTTCTTTTTAAAAATGCTGAAAAAAGGTGAGCCGATCCAAGACGAAGATTTGAGTTCGATGGCAAATGATATTGTCGAAAATGTCGAACGGGCGGCGGGGATCATCAAGCATGTCAGGGATTTCGCCAGGCAGTCCGACGTTGTGAAAAGTAAAGTCAATATTAATGAACCGGTTAAAGACGTCTTCAAAGTCCTTGGCCATCAGCTGAAAGTACACCAAATTGAACTTAAACTCAACCTTGATCCGGAGTTGCCGGAGATTATGGCGGATCATAACCGGCTTGAACAGGTGTTTATTAACCTGGTGACAAACGCCATTGACGCAATGGATGAAAAGACTGAAAAATCATCTGATAAAACCCAGGAAAAACTGTTAACGATAAAAACCTCTGTTCAAAACGAAAACATCCTTGTTTCAGTGATCGACACCGGAATCGGCATGACCGAAGAAGTGAAAAATAAAATATTTGAGCCATTTTTCACTACCAAAAAAATCGGAAAAGGAACCGGGCTTGGCATCAGTATCAGTTACGGGATTGTAAAAGATTATGACGGTTCGATAGAAATTGAGAGTGAGGCCGGGAAAGGGACCACCTTTAACATTAAATTCCCCTTTACACGATGAGAATGAAGATGGACATTAACAAGATATTGGTTATCGATGATGAAGAAGCAATTATACGGGTGCTTTCAATATCGCTAAAAAGCGATGGGTTTGATGTTGTCACAGCAACCAGCGGAAAAGAAGGTCTGAAAGTATTTCAAAAAGAATCACCGGGTATTGTTCTTACAGATATAAAGATGCCGGGAATGGACGGTATCGAAGTGCTGAAAAAAATAAAGGATATTGATTCCGCTGCTGAAGTGATCATCATTACCGGCCATGGTGATATTGATAATGCCATTGAAGCCCTGAAATACGGCGCTTCGGATTTTATTAATAAACCGATACGGGATGAAGTGCTGACCATCGCGCTTGAAAGGGCGAAAGAAAGGTTTGAAATAAAAAGAAAACTAAAAAACTATACAATAAACCTGGAACGTGAGGTCAAGGTTGCCACAACAGAACTGAGAAGGCGAAGCAGCTTCCTGGCTAAGTTGATCAAAAGTTCCAATGACGGAATTGTTGCCGCGGATAAGGATTTGAAGATAGTCATGTTTAATCCCGGAGCTGAACATATTTTTGGTTATTCACAGCAGGATGTCATCGAAAGAATGAGCCTCAACGAATTATTATCAGCCGATATTATCGATTTGTTTGAAGAGGGCATACATTATGATAAAACCACTGGTGAATTACCCTGGCAGGATATTGATATCACATCCGATTCCGGTGAGAAAAATCCAGTTCGATTTGCAGGAACGTATCTTTATGAAAAAAAGAAGGTCACCGGGAGCGTTGCTTTTTTTCAGGATTTAAGAGAAATCAGGCGTCTGGAAAACCAGTTGGTTCGATCCGAGAGGCTGGCCGCTATCGGGCAGACCATCGCCGGTATGGCTCATGGTGTAAAGAATATTCTGCACGGGTTTAAAGGGGGGAGTTACCTGGTTGATATCGGTATTGAACGAAATGACAGTATAAAACTGAAAAAGGGTTGGGATATGATCCAGCGTAATGTAGAACGGACTTCCAGCCTGGTGATGGATCTGCTATCCTATTCAAAAGAACGAATTCCTGAATATGAAAAATGTTATCCCAATAAAATTGCCGTGGATGTGTGTGAGCTGCTGGAAAATATTGCCAATGAGAACCATGTTGAAATCATAAATGATTTTGATGATTCCATCAGCGTTGTATTAATGGACCCGCGGACTATTCATCGGTCATTGATGAATATTATGACCAACGCGATAGACGCGTGCCTGTTTGATGAAGATACAAGCAAAAACTGGCGGATTACTCTAAAAACCGTTCAGGAGAACAACCGCCATATTCGGTTTGAAATCACGGATAATGGTGCCGGTATGAGGGATGAAGTAAAAGAAAAGCTGTTCACATCATTTTTCAGTACAAAGGGGCATCGGGGAACCGGTCTGGGTCTTCTTGTCACACGAAAAATGGTTGAAGAGCATAATGGCCGGATTAGTGTGGCTTCCAGACTTGGAGAGGGGACCACTTTTACCATCAGGCTGCCCTACGAAATGGTGAAAGATTGAATTGCGGATCAGAACGTGATATATACCCGAGTCTATGGAATAAAATTGAAGTATGAAAGTTAAATAATGGAATAACTTTCCAAGGAGGATTTGTTATGGGTAAAAAAGTACTTGTTGTAGACGATGATCCTGATGTCAGACTCTTTAGTGTGACCGTATTGGAGGAACATGGATATATTCCGATTGAAGCCACAAACGGTGAAGAGGGGATGGAGAAAATAAAACAGGAAAAACCTGATTTGCTGATTCTTGATATTCTCATGCCGAGAGAGAGTGGAATTAAATTGTATCGGACATTAAGAACAGATACCTCCCTGGAGCATATACCGGTGATTGTTGTTTCAGGAATCGCGAAAAAATCATTCCTGCGTTCCCAGAAAGCTCTGGCTGAATTCGGAGGTGAAATTGTTCCTGAGCCGGAAGCCTATTTGGAAAAACCGGTTGAGCCGGATGTTCTGGCTGATAATATTAAAAAAATCATAGGCTGATTCCAGTATTAAATGGAATGAATCAGAAAAAGTGTGATAGAATTACACGGGGTGTGAACGATCATGAAAATAAAAAAGCTCCTCTTTGTGACAAAATTCGAAAAGCTATGTTTCAATGCCCTGCGGTCGCTATTGGATCTTACGAAAGCGGATCTGGAACATGTGGTCTTTCTCAATGTCATAGAGAAAGACAAAGTGGCCATGCATCGTGGTACAGGGTATCAAAAAGAAGAAGAAATCCGGTTGAGGGAAACCGCCAATATCCGTTTTATTGAATGGGCGGAAAACCTGTTTGAGCAGGGAATGGAGGTCGGTGTATACATTACTGTCGGCAGTGTGGTATCGCAGATTAATATTGCCGCCCGTAAAGAAGCGGCCGACCTGGTTGTAATCGGGCAGCCCGACAAAGGTGTGCTGGAGCAGTTATATTCCGGATCGGACGTTTCAGAACTGATCCGACGATCTTCTGTACCTGTCCTGGTATATAAATATATATCAGATCGTCGAAAAACTCCTGAAAAACCGTTTAACAGGCCCCTCCTGGCGATTGACTGGTCACCGGCCAGTATGAAGGCGGTGGAATACCTGACAGAGCTTGAGAATGTTATTCAGGAAATACATCTTGTATATGTGGCAGGTGAAAAAGAGCTGAAAGGCTCTGCCATGGAAATTCAAAAAACCCGCAAGGAAGCCAAACAGAAATTAGATCAGATATGTGATGTTTTTGAGGGTAAAGGGGTGGAAGCAAGATCTCATGTCTATATTGGAGATCCGGTTCAGGAAATTGAACGGGCAGCGCATGAATGCCGGGCCAGTATGATTGTAGTTGGTTCTTCCGGCAAAGCGGCATGGGTGGAAAGGTGGATCGGGAGTACGCCGCGTAAGATAGCCGAGAAATCTGAATATCCGACGTTGATTATTCCGCCAGAAACTGAATAGACAAAATGAGATGGGGATAATAAAAAAGCATGAGGGAACAGAGCGGTGTGACAGCCTAAAATCGTAGGGGGCAATCCCTTATCGTGGTTGCCTCAATAGATAGATCAAAACGATTGCGATACCGATACCGACCCCGAATTCCGATAAATGGATTCCCATGAGGGGAGGCAAAACTATAGGGAGCAAGCCATTGTGTGCCCTATTGGGAATGAAAACACTTCTAAAAATAAAAAGAATCAGAGAATAAACGGGAGGATTTGATGGCGGTAATCACCATATCCAGACAATTTGGTGCAGGGGGAGTAACTCTTGGCAAAATGATTGCGAAGGAAAAAGGATATATCTTTGCGGATAGTGAAATTATTCAAATGATTGCAAAAGAAGCCAATGTATCTCCCGGCTGGGTGGAATCGGTTGAAAAAGAGGCCGGGAGTAAATTTTCCAGAATAATTTCAAGCATGGTTTCAATGCGTTTGGTGGATCGGATATTAAAGAACGAAAGAGGTTATATTGACGAAAAGATTTATCTTGATTACCTGGTTGTGATCATTTCCCAGATGGGAGAAGATGGAAATGCCGTAATACTTGGCAGGGGAAGCCAGTATATATTAAATGATCATCCGGATGCATTCCACATTCTCCTGATTGATGAGGTTGAAAACCGCAGGAAGTTTATGGTGGAACACTATAAACTTTCACAATCCCGGGCAGCGCAAGTGGTGAGCAACGAAGATAAGCGAAGGATGAACCTTTACCGTAAGTTAGGTAAAGAAGATTATGATAATCCCTC
>JAUVGT010000343.1 GCA_030593645.1 Deltaproteobacteria bacterium | reverse complement strand
GTTGAATGATTGCGAAATGCAGCATAACGCAGAAGTTGGACTTTTTACGAGACCGTCAAAACTGATCGGTCTGGGCCAGGGAGGCGGGGAATTAAAGCAATCGGAATTCGGAGTCGGTATCGGTATCGCAATCGTCTTTTTCTTTTAACACATAATATAGGGCGGATTTTGCCGAACCTTTCAATGGTATTCCCACACCTTCCTTATCATAGAGTCCTTTCTATTCTCCCGCTAAATCATCAATTAACACACATTTTCCCACAATGTAAACACCACTTCTATAAATGTTGACATTTGGTTTGCCCTTTGTTTAATCTTGATGGTCTCGTAATAAATCCAAATTAGACGGTTTCGTAAAAAGTTCAAATTCAAGGCGTGCAAATTTCGTAATCATGAATCGTACTTATCGGACCCGCCCTGTTAAATCTGTCTTTTTATTTAACAGGGGAGTTGAATGATTGCGAAATGCAGCACAACGCAGAAGTAGGACTTTTTACGAAACCGTCAATCTTTTGCTTGCACAATAATGATTACCTTCGGAGAAACCATGACCCAATTAGAAGAAAATGAACGTTATCAAAAAACCTTCCCCATATCATGGGAGCAGCTGCATCGGGATTCAAAAGCCCTTTCATGGCGTCTGCTGGAACTTGGAAAATGGGATATAATCATTGCGATTACCAGGGGCGGTATGGTCCCTGCCGCCATCATTGCCCGTGAATTGGAAATCCGAATTGTCGATACGGTTTGTGTGTCCAGTTATGACTGGCAGGATCAGGGAAAACCCAGAATCCTGAAATCCGTATCTTGTGATGACCGGCGATGCCTGCTTGTGGATGATCTGGTGGACACAGGAAAAACAGCCAGAGTGGTCAAAAAGATGCTCCCCAGTGCCCATTTTGCCTCGGTATACGCGAAACCTAAGGGTCGGCCATTGGTGGATACCTTCATCACTGAAGTCAGCCAGGATACATGGATCTTATTTCCCTGGGATACGGAATCCCGGTTTGTTCAGCCCATCGTGGAGGGAGATTCACATTAAAAGCAAAACAGTGCAAATAGTGTTCAGCAATGATGATGGATAGTCCGATCATCATCCCAATAATAGTGTATCAATCTCTCTCATATTACAAAAGCAATATGTATCAAGACTCTAATATATTCTATTGATTTTCCTTCGATATTGAGCAGGGATCATCAAGACTCTACTTTCTATCTGGTTTATACTGCACTGAAAATCAAACAAGGAGGATTATGATGAATCAGAAATCAAAAGACGTTTTTAAGGTGTATCCAATCGGATATGTACGAAACACCGGTGAAAGATTTTATATCGAACTTGATAAAAAGGTCATCCCGGCCATGAAACAACTGGAGCATTTCAGTCACCTTCAGATGCTTTGCTGGTTTCATGAACAAGACAACAAAGAGGGAAGGCAAATGCTCAAAGACATACCACCCTACAAAGGGGCACCTGAAACGGGCGTATTCGCGTCCCGATCTCCCGCAAGGCCCAACCCGATCTCGCTTGGCACAGTTGTAATGGTACATGTGGATACTAAAATCGGTGTTATCGATCTGGCCTACACTGATGCCCATGACGGCACACCGGTTATTGACCTGAAGCCGTATATGCCGATATGTGACCGTGCCAGGAAAGTTCGAATGCCGGAATGGCTTTCGCACTGGCCGGAGTGGATTCCGGAGGGCGATTTTGACCCGGAAGAATATGGATTTATCATGGAAGAATACTAAATGACAAACATTGATATTATATTAAAGGCCATCGATTTTACCGAAAAAAATCTTAAGGATGATATTGCTGTTCTCGATATTGCCAGAGCCGCCGGTTACTCCCTATTTCATTTCAGCCGGCTCTTTGGAAGCATAACGGGTCACTCACCAGGAGACTATCTCCTTCGGCGCCGCTTGTCTGAAGCCGGGCGAGAAATACAAAGCTCTTCCAGAAAGATAATCGATATTGCATTTGATTATCAGTTTAACAGTCCGGAAGTATTTACACGCGCTTTCAGGCGGATGTTCGGTTTCAGCCCAAGTCACCTTCGGAAAAATAAAAATAATCCCCATATCCCATATTTAAAGCCTCTTACTAAGCAAAACCTGTCACAGGTTGCTAAAATAAAAAACAATGAACCTGAAATCATAGAGCTTGGCGCCATTTGCCTGATTGGGATGCAGACCCTGGTCCGGGAAGATTTTTCTATCATTACCCGCCTTTGGTATCGGTTCCATGAAATTTATCATCAGATCGATAACCGGATCCTTCCTGAAAAATTTATTCAGCTTTCATATATTGATGAAACCAGTGATCTAAAGCAATTCTATTGTATGGTTGCCGTTGAGTCAGAAAATCTTGAGCGGGTGGAAGGGATGTTTATCGCGAAAACACTCCCTTCCGCGCAATATCTTCGGTTTATACATAAAGGGCGTTCAGATAAAGTCGAATTGACATATAAATACATCTATCAAACTTATCTGCCAAAATCAGAATACAAGTTGACCCTTCCTTATGAGTTTGAATATTATGGAGATAATTTCTGTGGACCGGAAAACGAAGATTCAGAAAGTGAAATATATATACCTTTAAAAGTAACGCAGTAGAAACTTCAATTTAATTTTCAACAGAAAATGGTTTCAACAAACAGACCATTCTCTTGTTTACTTCCCGGAATATTAACGTCTTGATCATTCGATCATTAAGGATTCGCGCAAAAATAACTTCACATTTTAAGCATCCCGGATTCAGGCCATCTTTGTCCGATCCTCGACTACATAATCCTCGGAATAGCCTGCTATGCCTGCGGTTTTGCAGCCTCAGATCGAACAAATCTGACCTAATTCCGAGCGCCTAAAATGTAAACTTATTTTTGCGCGAACCCTAAGCAGCATAACCCCGACCGTTCATTTTTTGTCAATAGTGAGACTCCTCCCGCAAAGCGGGAGGCCTCAGGAAGCCCCCTCGAAGGGGGCCGGACAATGTTCTATAAATTTTGTTCATAGTTATTTGTTATTACAGCGTTTTAAACCAGGCTACTGGATTCCCCGGAACGGTAGAACCTTTCCGGGTCCACCATTAGAAGTGGTGGGTTTAGATATAACTAAACATTTTATTTGACATAAAGTTATATTTTGTATATGCATACGCATTCCCCCAATAAATTTTTAATTCTGAGGTGCTATATGATTATTAGATTTACAATTATATTACTACTTTTCCTCCAGTTTATATTTTTTTCATGCAATACAACAATCAATCCAAATATTGTTGATGAATATAATAAAAAAATCGAAGTCATCCCGAATTCCTGGAAAAACAAACCTGTTATCGGATTAAGTGATGATATTGAAATTACATTCCATTATGATAAAAATGGTAACTACGCTATCGTAAAAGATACCGAATGGTTATATATCAATAAAAAATTCCCCAACGATTATGAGACATTCAGTTATTACGAAACAGAATACTGTGAGAAAATCGAAAAAGTTGATATCACTGTTTTATATCCGGACAAGCCGCAATATCACTTTTCAACCGATACACCTGGGAAAATAAAAAGAAAAAAAATAATCGAAGGAGATTACAAATATATTGTTAATATTCCCGGTTATACAAAAGGTATATTTATCAAAGTGGAATCCATTATTAAATATACAAGACCGGAATTTATAAATAAATTTTCCATGAGATATCATTATCCGCAATTAAACAGAACAATCAGATTCAATTATCCACCAGATTGTAAAATCAATTTTGGGCTTGAAAACAATGAAAAAATAAAAATTACAGAAAATTCCGGTCTCGACAAAGATTCAGGTAATAAATTCTATGAAGCTGTAGGGACCAATCTTCCGGAATTTGATAAAAACACCAGAGTTGATATGCCTGAGAGCTGGTATGCATCTGTAAATTTCAGCCTCCCTCCAAAAGGAAAAGAATCGTATAGCTGGAAAAAACTCGGGGATCATTATCTTGATTTGATCAGTGATTCGATTACTGACTCTGATAAGATTAAAAATCTTGCCAGCGAAATATCGACCAAGTCAAAAAATAAAAACCAGATCATTGAAAACAGTTTTAATGAGATAACGAAAAGAGTTCGATACTACGCCGATGAGCAGGGAAAGTACGGATTTATCCCTCGCGAAACATCTGAAATATTTGAAAAAGGATACGGTGATTGTAAAGAACTCAGCTCACTTCTGAAAGTAATGCTTAATTCAAATAAGGTTGACTGTAATTTGGCCCTTATTAAAACCCATGGGAGAAGTCAACTATTAAAGAAATATCCAAGCTTAGGTTCTTTTAATCATATGATCGCTTTTTCAAAAAAAAACTATCAGATCAGGTTTCTTGATCCAACCAACTCTCATAGTAATTCATATAATTCATATTATTATTTAATTGGTAGAAACGCATTTCTTTTGATTCCTGATAACTCAAGGATCGAAATGATGAAAAGATCTGACGATTATAAAAATGAAATAAATACTTCTTCGAAAGTAATCTTTAATAAGAAAACGAAAAAATGGATAATTGATGGTCAAATTTCTCTTTCCGGGAAAGCGGCATTGAATCTATATAATAATTTAATAATGTCGACTACAACTCAAAAAACTTCTGTAGTTAATAAATACCTTCAAAAACACTTTAGCTTGAATCCATATGACATAAAACTGACTACAAACCGATGTGACAAAATGGTTCTATCTTATAAAAATCCTTTTCAGGAAAACTATATTTCTCTTGATAAGGGTGGCTTCAGGCTCAGTGTCCCATCAATCTACAATTATAATTTATTTAATAATGATAAAAAAATCCATGGACATATATACTTTAATGAATTTTACCAAAAAGATACGTGGATTTTCCCCAATAAGATTAGTGAAGTGAATGAAGAGGGTTTTAAATCTTCTTTATCAGAAGCTTCTATCAGTTATAGCAAAAACACAATAATTCGTATTTATAAACAATTTTCGGAAAAGCACACAATAGATGAGAGTGAATTTACTTTTCTTAAAAGCAAGCAAAGTAAGTTTTTAGGAGCCATAGCATGGAATTAATTGTAAGAAATTTTTTTAAATTCATTATCATAATACCGGTTTTATTTTTACTGCTCATAACGAGCTGTGTTACAACTTCACCTGATATTAACCTGGATAACAGCCAACCTTTTGATCCAAGTTCATGGAGTGAATTCGATGCTGTCTATGAATATTATGTATTTCAAATAAAACAGCTATATAGCAGTTATCGATTTAACACCAAATACTCTACGAAACTTCGACTTCATATTTTAAATAAGGAAGGCGTCAAGTACGGTACCATAAAACTACCAAAGCTTGGAAGCGCTTTGAATTCATTAGAAGTTAAACTATTCGATAATTTAGGAAATAATAT
>JAUVGT010000308.1 GCA_030593645.1 Deltaproteobacteria bacterium | reverse complement strand
TACCTGTATTTCGGTGTGACCACGGGTCTATATCCATCCATCGTTTTTCTTGGTCTGGGAGCCATGACCGATTTTTCATCACTTCTGGCCCGTCCAAAACTAATGCTCCTTGGAGCCGCCGCCCAGATGGGTATATTTTTTACGCTTTTAATGGCGCTTGCCCTGGGATTTGCTCCTAAAGAAGCGGCCTCCATCGCCATTATCGGAGGTGCTGACGGACCCACATCCATCTTTTTGACAGCGAAACTGGCACCCCATCTGATCGGTCCCATAGCGATTGCCGCATACAGTTATATGGCCTTGATACCGATTATTCAGCCGCCGATCATGAGGCTTTTAACCACCCGTAATGAAAGACTGATCCGGATGCCTGAACCCCGGGAAGTATCCAAAAAAGAAATTTTGCTTTTCCCTGTCATCGGAGTTTTTCTCTGCTGTTTTCTGGCACCCGCATCCATACCGCTTCTGGGAACCTTTTTCTTTGGTAATATTATGAGGGTGAGCGGGGTGGTGGAGCGCCTTGCCAATACCGCGCGTAATTCCATTATAGATACCGCCACGATTTTTCTGGGTTTTACCGTCGGTGCCAGCACGCAGGCCGATCGATTTTTAAATTACGAGTCGGTTCTTATATTCGCATTAGGTGCAGTCGCCTTCAGCATCGCTACTGGTTCCGGGATTATCTTTGCCAAAATAATGAATATGGTCCTGAAAGATAAAATCAACCCGCTTTTAGGTGCGGCGGGAGTTTCTGCCGTACCCGGTTCAGCCCGGGAAGTGCACCTGGTCGGTCAGCAGGAAGACCCGGGCAATTTTCTCTTGATGCACGCCATGGCGTGCAATTCCTCCGGGGTTATCGGGTCCGCGATTTGCGCGGGGATCTTGTGGAGCTTTATGGTGTAGAATTGGTCTCAAAACCTCCTCTTGGATCCGATACAGAGGACAAAAAAACAGATAATTCTCGCAGATGCGCAAAGACGCAGAGGGCTTCCACGCAAAGCCAAGCTTTGCTGGTACCAAAAACTGTCTTACTTTGCGAGCTTTGCGCCTTTGCGAGAGAATCATTTCTAATGGCTGCAATCTCCAATTCCGTGCTGATGTGAACAGGTCTGATCCAACAGGCCCTATAATGTTTTTGTTTTAACAACACGGTATACGGCGTTCTCCGGATCATGGCCGTGACTGACCTGGGCGATATTGATCAGTGCGCCCTCAATCATTTTTTTAAAGGAGGCCCTGGTAATTCCGGCAATATGCGGCGTAATGAGGAGCCGCTCCCTGGCTCGATCTGAAAGTTTCAAAAGAGGGTGATTGGAAGGAGGCGGTTCCGGAGAGACTGTATCGACGGCCGCGCCGGCGATCGGGCCCGTTTCAAGAGCCATGGCCAGCGCTTCCTGATCAACAATTTCACCGCTTGCGGTATTGATCAAAAAAGAACCCGGGCGCATCAGATCAAGCTCACGGCCGCCGACTACTTTTTTTGTGGTTTCTGTTAATGGGAGGTGAATGCTGACCACGTCACACATGGCGAACAGATGATCAAACTGCAAGTACACTGCTTTAAGCTCTTTCTCTATTTGTTTATTGGCTCGATTAATATCACAATACGCGATTTCCGAACCAAGATAACCCGCGATTCTCGCAACCTGACGCCCGATGCGGCCAAAACCAAGTAAACCGATTTTGATATCAGACATTTCCTTTATGTCACATTTAAATATATTCCCTCTAACGTCTGAATAGTTACCCACTTTGATTTCGCTGTCAGAAAACATTGTGTTTCGTAAGAGGTTCAACGTCTGTGCCACTGTGAATTCCGCAACAGTGTTAATGTTTTTAACTGGAGAATTACATACCGGAATAGTATTGGCTGCCGCGGCTCGAATGTCCACATGGCCAAATCCGGCTCCCGCGATTTGGATCATTCGAATCGAAGAAATTTGATCCATAATCGGTTGGGTAATTTTTGGAAAATCCGCCGGTAACAAAAGGAATTCCATCCCTTTGCATGCTTCAACGATCTCATTTTCCGTAAATGCTGCGTGATAATGAATATCAAGTTCAACCGGAATTTTAATATCCGAGTGCTTAAAACAGTTCCTGGGTACAAGACTTAAAACGTTGGCCATATTTAGAACTCCAATATGATCGGAAGTGGTTGGAAACGTTGCTCAGCCATTAAAAAAACGGACAGCCAAAGCGAGTGGTTCCTGCACCGGATTGAATGCTTTGAAACCACGTCTATCTCTTTTGATGATTGGGTTTCTTTTATAACATATTTAAACATTAAGCAATATTTTGTCATGCATTAGCGATTCGGACTTTTTACGAGACCATCATCTTTGACACAGGTTCTATCCATTTATCAAATCACTCATCACCTGATTGATCCGGTCCATGCCTTCCCGGCAGTCTTCAAGGGACGTTGAATAGGAAATACGCAGGAAGCCCTCTCCTTTATCGCCAAATGCGGTTCCCGGAACAACTGCAACACCCGCTTTTTCGAGCATTGCATCAGCCACAGCCATCGAATTCAGACCCGGCACTTCGTGTTTGAAAAAAACGTAAAACGCGCCAAGGGGCTCTGTGGGGCAATTGAGCCCGGGAATTTCGTTAATGGCATCCAGAATAAATTTACGCCGGATATCGAATTCCGCTACCATTTCATCCACGAGGTCCTGGGGGGCCTTTAAACCAAATGCCGCTCCAGCCTGCGCAAAAGTACATACAGACAGCATTATGTTCTGCTGAACTTTGACGGCCGCCCGGATAAACTCTTCGGGTCCCGCAAGGTAGCCGATCCTCCAGCCGGTCATCGCGTATGTTTTTGATAATGAACCCCAGATGATCGTACGATCTTTCATATCCGGTAATGAGGCCGAACTTATAAATTTTTTGCCCTCATAGAGTATCCGGTCGTACGCGTCATCCGAAAATACAATGAGATCATGCTCTTTTGCAAAGCCGCATATTTGTTCCATCTGGGTCATTGTATAGACCCCTCCTGTCGGATTATGCGGGGAGTTAATAATGATTGCTTTGGTTCTGCTGCTCACTAATTCCTTAACTTTATCAAGATCCGGAAAGAAGTTTTCATTGGCGACCAGCGGCATTGAAACCGGAATCCCGCCCGCAAGTTCGGTGCAGGAAAAAAACTGAGAGAATCCCGGATTCGGTACCAGGATTTCATCCCCGGGATCTAATATGGCCTGAAGGCAGAGACACATGGCTTCCTGTCCGCCCGCCGTTATCAATAGTTCTGTTTGCGGATTATATCTCACACCTTTTAATTCTTCTATATTGTCCGAGAGGTTTTCCCTGAGAGATAGAATACCCATATTGGGCGCGTAATGAACCATCCCTCTGTCGAGGGCATCTTTTGCCGCATCCTTTATATGTACCGGTGTATCAAAATCAGGTCTTCCGATTTCAAAATGAATCACCTTATTTCCCGCGGCTTCGAATTTTGCGGCCTTTTCAAAAACGCGCCTGATTCCCGCGAATGGCAGCTTTTCAATATGTTTTGCAACAAACGATTTTGGCATTGTATACAGCTCCTTTTTTAAATATATACGCTTTGTGAGAGACTATTTTTTCCAGAATTTTTCCGGGTTTTGCTGGCGCCCATAACCAAATATCTCATCCATCCAGTACATGATACGATTAAACGGCCGGATATTCCGAATAAACCACCTGACAATATCGTGCAGGATTCCGGGCGGTTTATTAAACGGACATGATCGAATACAGTTACTGCAGTCGATACCCTGCGATGCCCAGAAACTGGCGCATTTTTTGGCCTTAATGTGCCATTTCTCTACCCCTTTCCGGTTGGAACTATCGTGCGGTTTATCGGTTGGCTCACCATGGGACAGCGCCTGGCTCGGACATTGTCGGGCGCATTTTTTACAGATCATGCAAAAATCCCAAACACCCATTTCAATCGGTTGATCCGGTACAAGGGGCATATCGGTAAAAACCTTACAAATTCGGACTCTGGGTCCAAAATCAGGGGTAATGAGCAGGCCGTTTCGTGCCAGCTCTCCTAAACCCGCGTCGATGGCCATGGGAATACTGCAGGCTGTATCATTGCCGCAGGGGATCGCTTTATAGCCGAGACCGCGGATGAAAGTGGCGAGGGATCCGGCTGTAAATGCCATCTTTGAATAGGCGATTCCGGTGGCTGCTGTTGCCGGCCCGGCTGGTGAACAGGCAACTCCTTTATAATCCATCTCGATCAGTAGAACTGCCGCGGTTTTGTATTCCATGGGCAGATCGATATCAAATGATTCACCGGCGTCCGGCGTGCCTTTTTTGGTATAGCCCCTGGAATACAGCCAGCGCCGATCGAATTGACATATGCCGACTTTTGCCGCTCCATAAAATTGTCCCGCTTTCCTAACCGCGTCTGTAACACTTTGGGGGTTTTCCAAATCAATTTTCAAACCCCGTGGTACGCACGGATAAGAATATTCACCGTTCCAGCCCCAGTCATACAGATCTTTCTTCCCGCCCCATATTCCATTTCCATAGTGATCTTCCAGTTGCCAGGCGGCGTTGATCATCGAAAAATCTTTTAAATGGTATCCCTGTTTCGTTTGTGGATGCACCGGGTTCATGTAGAATTTTTTTCCGATATCCTTTATGTCCGGATCCCATATCATTCGTTTGAACATGTCGTTCTTTTGGTCAAATTGTTCGGTTTCACCGACAATGTAACGGTCAGAACCCTTTTTCGTGTATTTGAAATTTTTCTTCATTTTTCACCATGATACAGCCTGAATTTCAGTTGGATTATGTTCTTTTTTTAAGATATACAGCTATCGATGAGAACTTGTTGACATTGATTTTATTTTAACTTA
This sequence comes from Deltaproteobacteria bacterium, assembly GCA_030593645.1. Lineage (GTDB taxonomy): Bacteria > Desulfobacterota > Desulfobacteria > Desulfobacterales > JAUVGT01 > JAUVGT01. The sequence goes on along the minus strand of JAUVGT010000308.1, from coordinate 1,071 downwards.
AAAATTAGCTATGAGAAAGCAGAAACTGTACTTGCCCTAACATATAATCACTTTACACGAAATGAGATAATACAAATGACGCAACTTACTGGAAGCGGTTGAACGAACTCTTTCATTACATCATCTAGTAACTCGTTCCTTTTTACTTGCGCTAAAAAATAAGACATTGATTTTTACAAATTTTTCAGAGGAGAGTTTTATGAAAACTTTAATAGGCGGTGGACTTGCTGTTTTTATCGGAATCATTGGAATGCTGTTTTGGTGGGAAGCCTTTTTTTCTGTTTTAGTCGGTACTGTACCGATCATTCTTTTACTGGGGGGATGTTTGGCTATTTATCTGGGTTTTGATGAACTGAAAGATACGTGGAAGCAGAAGGAAGATGGTGATGAAGACCGGCAAGTTGACCCGGATAAAAAAAGTGATGAGCCAAAAACTGAAACAAAACCAGTAAAAAAAGTATCTCCAGCCACGACCAAAAAGGAAAAACCCGTTAAAAAGGCGGCAGGCAAAGATAAAAAAGAGCCTACCGCAAAAGATACAGTCCTTGGAATTATTAATAAAAGCCGAAAAACGCTTGATAACGCCGAACTTCAGAAAAAAACAGGTTTTACAGGTAAAAAATTAAATAATATCCTTTACAAGCTTAAGAAAGAAGGGAAAATCATAAGTGAAAGTAAGGGGCTATACAGGAAAGCCTGATAATAAAAAACCGGGAAAAGCATGAATCAAAAATATTTAGAACTTTTCCCGGTTAAGTCTCAAATCATATTACAGGCAGAACCTGCCTGTTTTTTACTACCCTCAGGTAAATTTCAACTTCAGGACTTTATTCTTTTTACGCGCGACAAGAAATCCGGTGGGTCTCAACTTTCCCGGGTTTCTACCGCTGGCCACCCAGATTGATACCCAGTAATCGACAATTTCATTTACCGCGATACTGTATAAATAATCGGTCACTTTCCGGGTCGCAACACCTTGATATGGCTTTCTGTATTTTTCGATCAATCCGGCAATGTTAACTTTCACATCACTGATTTTATGATAACCGTCATACTTGAATTCTTCCGCAA
>JAUVGT010000225.1 GCA_030593645.1 Deltaproteobacteria bacterium | reverse complement strand
TGATTTCCGCTATTACGCTTTGGCTGATGGAATAAGCGTCATATTTAAGCGTGTTGGCAAAGGGCCGTTGCACCCCAGGGGGCACAAACCGGTACCATCTCCTCAGCTTTCACTTTGGTGAAAAAATGGGTGAACTCCTCTCCAACTTAGTCTTGACACCTTCCTGTAAATAGGTTACTAACCCAAATTTACCATTTTTATATGTTGTATTCAATCCTTAGCGGCATTGGGTTTATTCGATTTGAGATTGAATTTAGCGAATTATTTAAAAAATTTAGATATTTACCATAGCTTTAAGGATTGAATGAATACAGAAAACAACAGCAGTATCATTGATAACCGGAAAAATAAGATGGATCATATAAAAAAACTGGATATCAACCTATTTCCGAATGATTTTCGTGTCTCACATACCATCGGTGATATCATACAGGTAATAGATGAAAATCCAGAACCAATTACTGAAACCGACCCGTATTTTACTGTGGCGGGCCGAATGATGGCAATCAATAGCTTTGGTAAAACATCATTCATCCGTTTCAGGGACCGGAGCGGTCAATTGCAGGCCTATGTGAGGAAAGACCAGGTCGGTGAAGATACCTATGAATTTTTCAAACAACTTGGTATTGGCGACTATATCGGTCTTAAAGGAGGGATGTTTAAAACAAAAACAGGTGAATGGACACTGCTTGTTAAGGAATTAAGACTTCTCTGTAAGGCCATCCGTCCTCTTCCTGAAAAATACCATAAGTTAAAAGATCCTGAAAAACGCTATCGTAAGCGTTACCTGGACTTAATCATGAATTCGGATGTCAGGGATATTTTTGTTAAAAGATCCGGTATCATTCAGGCAATACGTGAATTTTTTATTGATAGAGATTATCTTGAAGTTGAAACACCCATGATGCAGCCGATTCCAGGAGGTGCCGAAGCGGCGCCGTTTAAAACCCATCACAATGCGTTGAATATGGACCTTTTTTTACGCATTGCACCGGAATTATATTTGAAAAGACTGGTTGTTGGTGGATTCGAAAGGGTTTTTGAAATCAATCGGAATTTCAGAAATGAAGGTATTTCCACCCAGCATAATCCTGAGTTTACTATGCTCGAGTTTTATCAGGCATACGCGACATATAACGACCTGATCAAATTAACCGAGGAACTGTTTGCCGGAGTTGCAAAAAAAATTACCGGTTCATATTCAATTATCTATCAGGGGCATACCATTGATTTAAGTAAAAACTGGAAGAAAATATCTCTTATGGCTGCCCTGGAGGAATATGGAGGTGTTGATCCAAACCTGCTTAAAAATCGGGAAGGGCTGCTTGAATTTGCCGCCGAGAAGGGGATCAAAATCACCAAGGCCGGACGTCTGGGAAAAGTAATTACAAAACTTTTTGATGTTCTGGTTGAACCGAAATTGATTCAGCCGACCTTCATTACCGGATATCCGGTTGAGGTTTCTCCGCTTTCCAGGAGAAGTGATACAGAACCCGATTTAACGGACCGTTTTGAACTTTTTATTGCGGGTCATGAAATAGCCAATGGATTTTCTGAATTAAATGATCCGGAAGATCAAAAAAATCGTTTTTTACAGCAGGTACAAGGACGCTTGGAAGGCGACCATGAGGCTCATCTTATGGATGAAGATTATATCGAAGCCCTGGAATATGGTATGCCTCCGACAGCAGGTGAGGGAATAGGAATTGACAGGCTCACAATGCTTCTTACAGATTCAGCATCAATACGTGAAGTGATACTCTTTCCTCATATGAGACCGGTTGGCGGACATAAAGACTGAATGAGCAGCACGCATCCAATGTGAAGCGCTAATATCTGAAATACAATGGGTTGCGTTATTCATAAAAAGTAAAGTGACAGAACCATGTCTTTTGAATATTTTATAGGCCGTCGTTTTTTGAGAACAAAACAAAAACAGGCCTTCATATCCCTTATTACCATTCTTTCCACTGCCGGGGTTACGGTCGGCGTTATGGCGCTTATCGTAGTTATCGCGGTCATGTCAGGATTTGATGCCGATCTTAAAGCCCGGATTCTCGGGGGACAATCCCATCTGGTGGTCAAACGCCATGGCGGTGTCATGCCAGATTATCAGCAGGCAATTGAGATTATTGAAAAAATGGACGGTGTTGTAGCTGCCTCACCGGTAATATACAGCCAGGTCATGCTCCGATCTTCAAACCAGGTCTCCGGGGCTGTACTCAGGGGAATTGATCCCGAATCGGCAGGGAAGGTCATTAAAACGCTTGAAAAAATTATATTGCCGGCCCATATTGAGTCGGATAATAATAAAAGCGTATCAAGATCAATCCCGGGGATTGTCTTAGGTAAGGAACTTGCCGGGAATTTATCTGTGGAAGTGGGTGATATAATATACCTGATATCACCCCGAGGCATGCTTTCTCCTGTGGGGCATATGCCGTCCATGAAACAGTTTAAGGTAACCGGGTATTTTGAATCCGGGATGTATGATTTTGATGGCACATTCGCATTTATCCATTTGAAGGAGGCTCAGAAGATCATGCGCCTTAAAGATGAAGTCAGCGGGATTGAAGTGCGAATAAAAAACATATACAAGGCCGGGGAAATTGGTCAAAAAATTAAATCCGAGCTCGGATTTCCATATTGGACACTGGACTGGATGAGAAGAAATCAGAATCTTTTTGCGGCCCTTAAGCTTGAAAAACTTGTCATGTTCATCATTTTAACCTTGATCGTTCTTGTGGCGGCATTTAATATTGCCAGTACATTAATCATGATGGTGATGGGGAAAACAAAAGACATTGCTATATTGAAAGCGATGGGTGCAACAGATAAGAGCATCATGAAAATTTTTGTATTCAAGGGAATGGTCATCGGCAGTGTCGGAACAACTCTTGGTTTTTTCTTTGGTTTAATTATATGCACCGTACTTGAACATTTCAAGATTGCTGAATTGACAGGTGAGATATATTATTTCACAACAAAACTGCCGGTCCAGATGGAATTTTCAGATGTTTTTCTAATTGTCACATCCGCATTGGTGATCTGTTTTCTGGCGACTTTATACCCGGCGCGTCAGGCGGCAAAACTCGATCCTATTGAAGCGATCCGATATGGATAGCACCAATAATTCATAAGATATAATAAGGTAATAATGTCTGATAATATAATAGAAATCAGAAATTTATATAAAAGTTACGACGGCACACATTCCCGGATTGAGATACTTAATAATCTCAATTTTGATATTAAATCAGGAGAATCATGTGCTGTTGTCGGTGCTTCCGGGATAGGCAAATCTACATTACTTCATATACTTGGGACACTGGACAGACCAGACAGCGGAACCATTTTATTCAAGGGTGAGGATGTTTTTAAATATAATGAAACAAAACTTGCCGGATTCAGAAATGAAACAATCGGATTTGTTTTTCAATTTCATTATCTCCTGGCCGAGTTTTCAGCTATTGAGAATGTAATGATACCGGCTTTAATCAATAGAATTAAAACAGCAACAGCAGAAGAAATAGCAGAAGAAATCCTGATCAAAGTTGGCTTGAAAGACAGGCTGATGCACCGTGTGGGTAAGCTCTCTGGAGGAGAACAGCAGAGAGTTGCCCTGGCAAGAGCCCTGGTTTTAAAGCCGGACATCCTCCTGGCTGATGAACCCACGGGAAACCTGGATAAAAAGACCAGTGAAGAAGTTCATCATTTACTGCTCGAATTAAACCAGGAATTCAAAATGACCCTTATTGTTGTAACACACAATATGGATCTTGCCTCATACATGGCGCGAGAGGTTACAATTATTAACGGTTTACTTGAAGAGACGGGTTAATATACACTCCAAATTACAAATGAATACTGCTTTGTATAGACTTTACTGAGTTGAACTGAGGTGGTTATGCCGAGATATAGTTATTTAATTATCAGTATACTAATATGCATTCTCCCTACAACACTGAATGCCCTTAAAACGGTCAGTGTTATTGTACTCCCTTTTGAAGTGAATGCTAAAGAAGAACAAAAATATCTTGAGACTGAAATTCCCGATGTAATTGGAAATATTCTCAAACAGGAAGGTGCTGTGCTATTGGATTCTCCAATCGAACCGGGAATGTTTCGGAAAGAAGATTATATCAATAATGATAATATTCGAAAACTGGGACTTGAAAGCGGGGCTGATTATATGATCTGGGGGAGCATAACCTGGATCGGTCAGAGGTTCAGTCTAGATGTAAAAATGCTTGATGTTATAGATAAAAAGATTCCAAATATATTTTCAATTCAAGGCCAGGGCGTCGAAAGTTTTCCGGCCAAAGTAAAAGAGCTGACAATCGATATCAGTAATAAGTTATTTAAACGACAAAAAATTACAAAGATACTTGTTAAAGGAAACAAACGCATTGAAGCCGATGCGATAAAAAGAATCATTAAAACATCACCGGGAGACATATACCTGGTTAAGAACCTGTCAAAAGATCTAAAAGCAATATATTCAATGGGTTACTTTGAGGATGTTGTGATTGAATCTGAAGATGAGCCCGATGGTAAAACGGTTATTTTCAGGGTCAAAGAGAAATCAACCATCCGGTTTATTCGCTTTAAAGGTAACAAGCTCGTCTTTAAAGACGACAAGATCAAAGAAAATCTTACCATAAAAACCGGTTCGATTTTGAACATTTTTAAGATCCAAAACAATATTAGGATCATCGAAGATTTATACAAGGACAAGAATTATCATAATATTAATGTGACATATAAAACCTACGAAAAGGATAACAATCAAGCTGATTTGGAATTTATAATCGAGGAAGGGAATAAAGTCAGGATAGAGAATATTATATTTATCGGTAATGAGGCATTCAGCAGTAAAAAGCTTAAGAAAATTATGAAATCCTCGGAAAAAGGTTTCTTTTACTGGTTATGGTCTTCGGGGAATCTAAAGATGGAGGATCTAACAGAAGATACAGCTCGAATAGCCGCTTTTTACCATGATCATGGTTATATCCAGATAAGAGTCGGAGAACCTGTCGTTGAAATAAAAAAAGAGCAAATTGATATCACCATAAAAATTATGGAAGGTTCAAGATTTAAAGTTGGCAAAGTAAGTATCGATGGAGATCTCATTTTATCAAAAAACAAATTGTATGAAAAGCTGAAAATAAAAGAAGAAGAATATTTTAACCGGATGATCATTCGGAGTGATATTTTAAATCTTATGGATTTATATTCTAATAAAGGCTACGCTTATGTGGATGTATCACCCCGTGTTCATGAAGATTTAGAAAAGTTAGAAGTTAATATCACCTACGTTATTAAAATGGGAAAACAGGTGTATTTTGAAGAAATTATAATTACAGGGAATACAACAACAAGAGACAAGGTCATACGTCGTCAGCTCGATGTTTATGAACAGGAACTTTACAGTGGGATCCGGTTAAAAAGGAGTATCAGCAGACTCCAGCGTCTGGATTACTTTGAAGATATTAAGGTTAATAATATAAAGGGAAGCAGCGATGATAAAATGTTACTAAAGATAAATGTGATTGAAAAGCCAACTGGAACATTTAGCTTTGGTGGCGGATACAGTACGACGAAAAAGTTTTATACTCTTGGATCCATATCCAACAAAAACCTTTTTGGGCGCGGACAAATAATTGATTTGAAAGCCGAAATTGGTCAAGTTTCAAATATGATTTCTCTCAGTTTTACTGAACCATGGTTATTTGATATACCCTTAAGTACGACTGAAAGGATATACAAATGGAATTATGAGTATGATACGTATGATAAAGACAGTTTTGGCGGAAGTATCGGCTTCGGGTATCCTGTTTATGAATACACGCGCCTTTCTGTTTTTGGCTCACATGATAGTGCAGATTTGGAAATAACCGATGAGGATTTCGCACCCCTGTCAATTAGGAGGTTAGCTGATGAGTTTGAAGGTGATTCCATTATTACAAATACAGTCGGTTCAAAGCTTGTATATGACTCAAGAAACAAGAGGTTTTGTCCGACCGGGGGTGCAAATCACCAAATTATGGCTGAATATGCCGGTCTGGGAGGGGATATTGGATTTACAAGATTTACTTTCGAAACCGGATGGTATTTTCCGATATATAAAAAGTTTGAGATAACAGGTTTCTTGCATGCTGCAGGAGGCCGTATTTATGACCATGAAGGTGAAGTACTGCCTGATTATGAATTATTTTCACTGGGCGGTATAAATTCATTACGGGGATTTGAAAAAGAGTATTTAGCCATGGAAGACATTGGAGGTAATTTAGTTGGGGGCGACAAATTTATCCAATTTAATGTTGAAGTAATATTTCCAATACTCAGAAAGTCCGGTATTAATGGTGTACTGTTTTTTGATGCCGGACAACTTGCAGATTCAAATTCATTTAATTCTGATTATCGTAGTTTCAGGATCGATAACATGCGTGAGAGCGCCGGCGGAGGGATCAGATGGAATTCACCAATGGGCCTCATTCGCCTTGAGTATGGATATATATTGGATCCGAAAGAAGGTGAAGATAAAGGAAAATGGGAATTTGCCATGGGCGGAGCGTTTTAATTCTTATTGTGGATATTGAATAGAATTATAGATGCGGTTTCAAAATCACCCCTCAGATCAAATTTTTGTGTTGGTATAAAGATTTCAACCCCTGAAATATGTAATATATTCCTTCGGTTAACAACTTTAACCCACCTTAAAACAGAACCTGGATGAAGGTTTTTCAACCACTTCTATCTCAATTAAGGTAAATAATGATTGAAATTTGAACAGGATCATATGATACTGAATATCAAATTACCAAGGAGGCAAAACATGAGAAAAATAATAGTAAACTGTACTTTAGCATTTATTGCAATATTTTTTTTGACAATTACTTCTTACGCGGCTGATGTTGCCAAAATCGGCGTTATAAACATTCCTAAAATATTTGAATCATCGAGCGCCGGGAAAGCGATAGCGAGCAACATGAAGAATCAGTATGGGAAGATGAGGACTGAACTTCAGGGGAAGCAGAAAGAAATTAAACAGCTTAAAGAGAACCTGGAACGTGAAGCCGCGGCAATAAGCAAAGAGAAATATGATGAAAAGATGCGTGCATTCAGAATTAAAATAAATGATTTTAAATCCCTTGAAAAAGATTTTAAAGCCAACTTGAAACGACAGGATAGAATCGTTTTAGCCATAATACAAAAAGATTTAATAGAAATTATCAAGGAGATCGGAAAAAAAGAGGGTTTTCTTTTAATTATTGATAAATCCGCGGTATTATATTCTCCAATAACTATCGATATCACTGATAAGATAACAAAGAGTTATAATACCGTATTCGCAAAAGGAGAAGGTGAGGCAGCCAAATATTTAAAAAAACAAAAATAACAAATAACCGGGTTGTTTTATGGAATTTTCAATCACACATATAGCTGAAAATTTGGATGGACGGATCGAAGGGGATCGGACCAGGATAATCAGAGGTGTTGCCCCTTTTGATGAAGCAGGGCATGATCAAATCACACTAGCGGAAGGTCCTAAATATATAAAAAAATTAGGAAAAACTAAAGCGGGAGCTGTGATTGCCCCCGCGGGGACAGAACGTTTTGATACCACGGTGATACAGGTGGAGAATCCAAGACTGGCTTTTGCAAAAGTGTTGGGAATGTTCCACCCACATGTTTTTAAGAAAATTGGAATCAGCAAGGCCGCTGTGATCGGTGAACAGTTTTCATTCGGAAACGATGTTGCTGTTTCACCCATGACTGTTATCGGAGATAATGTGTCTTTAGGCAGTCGGGTGTTTCTCCATCCGTGTGTTGTCATCGGAGACAATGTTGAGATTGGGGATGATGTTCTGGTTTATCCGAATGTAACTATTCTCGACCGGTGTAAAATAGGAAATAAGGTAATTATTCATGCCGGTACGGTAATAGGGAGTGATGGTTATGGTTTTGTTCCGGATGGTGAATCGTATTATAAAATTCCCCAAACAGGTATTGTCTGCATAGAAGATAGTGTGGAGATCGGTGCAGGAAATACCATAGACCGGGCTACCTTTGGTCAGACTTTAATTAAGACGGGCGTAAAGACTGATAATCTTGTGCATATTGCGCATAATGTGACAATTGGAGAGAATACGGTGATCGTCGCCCAAACC
>JAUVGT010000324.1 GCA_030593645.1 Deltaproteobacteria bacterium | reverse complement strand
CCCGCATAATATCAGGTTCGGTCTTTATGCCTCGATTAAATACGATCGGCCCGCGCTTGTTAAGATATTCGCCGCGCATGTAAGTTCTCAGGTAAAAGGGATCTATATCGGGAAAGCAGGAACCCTTGGCAAGCTGCACATAATCAGGCTTTTATTGGAACTTGGAGCTGATATTAATGCGAAAGATTCCAATGGAAACACACCCTTAATGGTCGTTATGCGTGGATATGTCAAAGACCCGAGGGAGGAAAGCAAGCTTTACATGGATAAGCATCATTACAGAATTATTAAATATTTGATTAAAAATGATGCGGATGTAAAAGCCAAAAACAATAAGGGTGAAACCGCACTGGAAATCGCTAGAAAAGAATGGGCGGGTAAAGAAAATGGTTATTTGATCCTGGGGAATCTAAAAGAATTAGGAATAAGATAATACATTTAAATCAGTAGTTTGAAGTGATTTGGCTCAAATCATTTCGTACTATATCAACATTTCTTTGAAACTGCGTATTCTTTTCAACAAGGGGTAATAGCATGGTATTCGGTGAATTTCGGAGTTATTTCACTATTCTGATTTTCATTGATCTTACTTCACCGGTTTCGGAAAGGAGTTTAAAGGTTTTAAAAGCCCGGGTTTCACCGAAAAATGTTTCCCCGATTTTTTCTCCTTTGGGGATTTTGTAACTAATGCTGATGGTCCAGAATTTTTCATCTTCTGTCAATTCAGCTTCTTCAAGCATGACATCATTGCTGTCAATTTTGGGATAAAGTGAAGCGAAATGTTCAAGGGCCTTTTGTGAAGCCTGTTTTACATCAATCATCTTCTATCTCCTGTTTTGAAACTACTTTTCTACGGTCTGAATACGATACTCTATTGATCAATACCTCTGAACTGGGCTTCCATGGCAAATATTTGATCAATCCTGATCAACGCGTCAAAAAAATCTTTGCCCACTATTTTTTTCAGGTGTACCCATTGATTACTTACTTCTTTCAGGATACCAGACATAGGGGTACCCGCAACATGAGATTCACACGCTTACCTTGAAATATGTTTAAATTGTCTACTAAAGAAGCTTCCAAATTGTAATTAACATCAGACATTGTATTGGCCCTCCTTTATTTTTGACGAGACCGTCATTTTTTATTCAGTAATTCCTGGATGTCAGAACTGGACATATAATTTTCGTCTGTAGCCATATCTCTTTTAATCCAGACGTTTACGACCGATCCTGTTTTTGTGTCCAGGATAAATATGGATTTTGTTGTGCCGGCTCCCGCGATTTGATATCTACCGATCTCATTATTTGGGGTTGCTGCACCTGCCAATAATACAAAACCGATACCAACGAACAAACCCAGTAGAAATTGCTTAATATTCATTTTCATCCTCCTTGAAGTACCTAAATATTTTATGTTGATCTGGAAGGATTAATATATATTAAAGCGATTGTCAAATTGAGTCGAAGGGCTGAATTGCTGTGGGATGTAAAAAAACTTGATCTTAGAGCGATTCAATCCCTATAGTGATAACTTAAATGATGAGATATGTTTTTTATCAAATCACGGTAGAGGATAAATGAAGATTATCATAAGAATTTTCATAAAAGTACTTAGATGTGCGGCCTGGGCTCTTGCCTTTTATATTGTCTTGTTATTAGGCCTGTGGATTTGGTGCGCACAACCTGTATTGATTCAACCGGATCAATCCCCTCATCACTTTAATCCATCCCCCAGCCGCCTGAAACACCATGTAAAAACTATTTCGGAGGAATACTCTCCCCGATCGTTTACTGATACCGATAATTTGGAACGTTTGGCAGTTTATATAAAGAATGAATTTGAAAAAACAGCGAACGGGGTATCGATTCAAAATTTCCCGGTGACCATGCCTGATTATGTGCATTATCCGGAAGAAAAAGAGAATTATATCAATATTTCCGCGTTATATGGCCCTGAAACAAAGGAACGCATCGTTATCGGTGCGCACTATGACGCGTTTCATACTTATCCCGGTGCCGATGATAATGCCAGCGGTGTCGCGGGTTTACTTGAGCTCGGTCAAATGCTGAAAGTAAAAAATGATTTGCCCATTCAGATAGAGCTGGTAGCTTACGCTCTGGAGGAGCCTCCGTTTTTTGAAACCGATCAAATGGGAAGCGCTATACACGCAAAATTATTAAGAGAAAGAAACATCAATGTTCGCCTGGTGATTGTACTGGAAATGATCGGTTATTTTTCAGATCAGGAAAGCTCCCAGGATTTCCCTATACCCTTGATGGGCTTGTATTATCCGACAAAAGGAAACTTTATCAGTATTGTTGGAGATTTAAAAAATCGATCTAACGTGCTGACAATGAAAAAAGCGATATTGAGTACCGGGGGGATTGACGTTTATTCCATATCAGCCCCTGCCTCACTCCCGGGGATCGATTTTTCTGATCACAGAAATTACTGGATATATGATTACCCGGCACTAATGATAACAGATACTGCGTTTTACCGTAATCCCCACTACCATACATCTCAAGATACCTATGAAAAGCTCGATTATGAAAAAATGGCTGAAGTATTAAAAGGAGTGATGGCTTCAATTTATCAAACAGAAAAAGTGGAGTAAGTACGATTTATAAAAAATGCGGATTAATTGTAGGGGCCTATGTGTCGGCTCTAATAACAATTATCACCCATACAAAGGCGGCTTCATTACGGCGGAGACCGAAATGACGTTGAATACGTGCTTCCAGTAATGCATTTTAAGGTGGACTCAAACAATTAAAAGTGGAGTTTGGAAACAATTCCCTATCAGGAATATCAAGTAATATTCACCTACCGTCTATATTTCATTTCTGCAATTTAAACACATTCATCATTATGAAAGTGATATGCCGCCCCATATTAAACCGGATTTTTTTCCTGCCAGCATAAACCCCAATAATACCACAAATATCATGTTGTTTAATATCGAACAGTTTGTCTCTGTGTTCATTAAACACAGGAATGCAAATAAAATGAAAATGAAAAATACAATACTATTGGCTGCTTTTGATCGTGAACCGGTTAATTTTAACATATACAGGCCGCCGATAATAATCAGGCAAAACAAAATCACGATGAACCCGGATAAAATATCGCCAGAGAGAAAAGAACGGGGAGAGTTTAATAGCACAATCAGGGATGTCAACGCGCCGATTCCAATTATTTGCTGTGCTTTGCCGTATCCAAAAAGATCGGTTTTCATCTCCTGTGGAATAAATAAATCGAGAAAAGATTTCACACCCATTTTGCCCTCACTTTTAATATTAAAAAGGCTGCGGTTTATATTTTGGATTCAGGTAAGGTTCTAATATTGTCCATCATTATCGGATATTTGTCAACGAATCAATTCAAAATGTATATCTAACACTTTATAATTATTCATGTTTCTAAAAAATCGTTTTCACATGCCAAAGGCGAAAGACCATTTTTTCAGCTCTGCTCGCAAAGCCATAAAGCCTTTCGCCCACCAGTTCCTTCTGCTGTTTGTTCCATTGATGATAATTGATAAATTTTGAATGGTATGTATGATAAGTTGCCCCGAACAGGATAACCAGGGAAAGAACGGGTAATACTATTGTTTTCCTTTTGAAGATTAATTCCGCAAAATATATTATGAAAAAAACGGCATAAGTTATGATTGAGAGATATATCAGATAAAAATCCTTCCAGGGGATATGGGTCCACCCGCCATACCGCTTCCAGGAAAAAGGCGCAAAAATCGGGATTCCATTCCACACACCGGGAAGTGTGATCATATCGCATGGCAGATGAATGATACAGCCGACACACAAAACAGCAAACGAAATGAACCATTTATTTAAAGCTGTTTTTTCTTTAAATGAGTGTATTGACAACCGGGGCTGAAACAGGAGCATAAATGTAAAGGAAATTAATAATGCGCCGGCAATTGAATGGGTAAGGGCGTGGTGGGAATACCAATTGGTACCATAGTATATTTGCCGTTTAAGGATCAGGGAAATCGAGTCGATATCCGGAAGGATGGCACCCAAAGTACAAAGAAGTACGGTCCTTTTCCGTGAAATTCCAAATTTCCCGGTAATCGGGGAAAGAATGAAACCCGCGGTAAACCCAAACAGTGAATGAGAAATCGGAGTCATAAGGATCGATTGGAATTATTTTTCTGATTTGATAAGGGTTTGCGCAAAAATTAGTTTACATTTTAGGCACAGGGATTCAGGCTGGATTTGTTCGATCCGAGGCTGCAAAACCACAGGAATAGCGAGCTATTTCGAGGATTTTGGAGTTGAGAATCGGACAAACCCGGCCCGAATCCGGGATGCATAAAATGTAAAGTTATTTTTGCGCGAGCCCTGAGATAAAATACTTTACTGCTCTGTTATGGGTTACTATTTCAATTGCTGCTCCGGCAGTAAAAGCGGCAACCCCTGCAGCGATTTGCATTATATTGATGAACGGACTTTTTGACAAATTAAGGGATTTTAATACTATCCAAAGCAGTGTTTCAGCGATCAGAGCAAATGCGAAACCCAACCCTATCATTCTGAGCCTGGATAACGGTTGCGGCATTATTTTGCCCCTTCGTCGTATATGGCATTATGGGGTAGTATTTCCACGCAAAAACTCCTGATTCTTTTCAGGATTTCATCCCATATTGACTCATCCAGTTTTTCATCTGTTATACGGTCTGTTTCCATCATTTCCCGTGAAAATACGATAGATTCAAGAGTGTTTCCATTAAGTATTATATTTATGGAGTCCTGAATCGCGTAATCAGAATGGATTGAACCGCCGGAATTCCGATCGATGAGAACTTCAAACGTTGGCCTCTGAGTGTTTTCCTTTTGCGATGAAAAAGAAAATGTAACCTGTACCAGCGGGTCGACGTTCAAGCTTTCCTTTGCCATAAAATTTAATTCCCGGATCAGTTTTTTAAGATCAGTATTTATTTTTTCAGTTATAGGATTCATTCAATATCGCCTTTTTATAATAATGGAGATGCTTTCAAACTGTTCATGTCCACGCATTCGTATATGATTCAGATCGAATACTTTTCAAGTGAAACCCCTTCCAATATTTACGAAGAATACCTGTAAAATATTCCCACATAGCTGCCTTTCCTGATACGATATATTATTAGTATGACTTTCAATATTTCACAGAAGGGAAGCATTATTTTCCAATAAATATCAGGCCTGTTAAAAAGTAATACTGTAATAATCATGAACGGAACATACCAAAAAATTTCCAATCGGTTTCCGATCCGAAAGACATTGCAGAAGAAAAAAAAAGAATATCCGATATAAAGCGGGAGAAAAAAGTAACGTGTACCCGGGAAATAATATCGGGTAAATACGCTGACCATAATAAGAGAGACGATTAAAAATAGATCAGTCAGGTTAAACCGGAACCCGGGTTCTTTCTGTATTTTAAATGTAAGCCATTTCATCAATAAGTTTGCCCTGCGTACTGAAACGGAGTGTTGTCCTGCAGAATTTACCACCAAAATTACGGACCGCAAGGTCACGGGCAATTATGGTCGTCACTTTATTCCCTTCATGAATATCTGTAATATAAAAAAATTTAGTGATTGATTGCATCTCTTTGTATAACCGGCTTTTTTCAGCCATCTCAATATATTTTTTCTCCGGCATTTCAAATACATTGGTATTCCTGGATTCTT
>JAUVGT010000133.1 GCA_030593645.1 Deltaproteobacteria bacterium | reverse complement strand
CTATAAGCTCCATCTTTTAAATAAAAACAGACAGGATTCATTAACTTTAGGCATTTTAGTCACTTTAGCGCACTTTAGGCACTTGTTAAATCCCCTTAGAGGGGTGATCAAAGCCGGGCCCTTTGGACCCGGATTTTTACTGTTTATCTTTTCATCATTTCGTGTATTTCGCTTGTGCGGGCGTAGCTTTTTGTGAAGCCCTATGGTTTCGCGGTTCGCAATTATGTTTTTGTCTCTTATGCTCTGTGGCTTCAACGCCGATTATCATATATCCGTTTCGATTTTCTTTCAGACCTTGGAAGCTGCCCGTAGTCTAGAATTTCTGTCCGGCAGCTAACCATGATTTTGTTTTTTATTTCGTCCGATACTTTTTTTGCGATCCGATCTTTCGCTGAAGTATCAACATCCTGTACTGCTTCCACTTTAAGGGTCATGTAATCCCTGCCGTCATCACCACGATCGAGGATAACCTGATATTCACTGCCGACTCCGTTAATATCTGAAAGCGTTTCATCTATCTGCCCGGGATAAACATTCACCGCCCGGTATATAATCATATCATCGGAACGGCCCAGTATCCTGTCGTGCATTGGCAGTATATTACCGCAGGAGCACGAATGACTGATCAGTCTGGTCAAATCCCTTGTTCGATATCGAACCAGGGGTGCGGCTTCCTTGCAGAGTGTGGTGACGACCATCTCCCCGATTTCACCGTCAGATACCGGTTCTAAAGTTTCCGGATCCAAAATCTCCAGGATATAATTATCTGCCCAATAGTGTATCCCTTCGTGCTTTGAACAATCCAAACCCGTACCGGGACCATAAAGCTCAGTCATCCCGGTAATATCGAACATATCTTCAAGACCCACCAGCTCCTTAATTCTATTTCGCATGGAAGAACTGCTTCTTTCAGAACCAAATATCATTTTCTTAAGCGCGATCTTATCTTTCAAGTTGCGGCGGTTAATCTCTTCGGCCATGAGAAGTCCCATGGAAGCCGTGCAGCACATTACCGTGGACTGCAGGTCCACGAGAAACTGGCATTGCATATCCACGTTACCCGGTCCAACCGGAATGGCCATGGCTCCGAACTTTTCACATCCCATCTGAAAACCGGCTCCCGCAGTCCAGATACCGTACCCCACAGCGATCTGTACCCTGTCTTTTTGAGTCAGGCCCGCCATTTCATAGCACCTGGCAAATATATGAATCCATTCATCAATATCCTTCTGTGTATAGGCGAGGATTTTCTTCTTTCCGGTTGTTCCGGAAGAAGCATGGATCCTGACCACACTCGATTCAGGAACACAAAGCAGTGGAAACGGGTAACCCTCACGCAGGTGATCGGCATTTGTCAGCGGGAGGCGTTTGATATATTCAAGCGTTTGAATGTCTTCGGTCTTAACTCCACTTTCATCCAATCTTGACCTGTAAAAGTCCGAGTTTTTGTAAGCATGTTCAACTGTCCATTTAAGGCCTTTTAGCTGATGCGCCCTGAGTTCATCAGTATTTTTAAAGGATGGCATGAATGTGTTTTCCATAAATTGCTCCATTTTACCCGGTATATTTCACCTGAAGATTATTTATCGGGGTCGCGGTCGGTATCGGTATCGCTTTCGTCTTTTTGAACTCATATGGCATGTACAGTCACCCTTTGAATCCTTGTAAAACATTTTTTTCGATTGCGATACCGATACCGACCCCGAATTCCGATGAGGGCAGGTACAGTCACAGCTTAACCCCTTGAATCCTCGAACCCTGCCCTTCTTATTTCTCCCCCCTGATTTTCTTCGTCGCATCCAAATCCACTTTAAGCGTGTCCGGATCAATCACAACCCCATAGTCTTCTTTCGCTTTTTGAATACTCACATAACCTTCAAGCACATCTTTTTCCACGGCTTCCGGATCCCTTTCAAAAGAATCGCCGTACCCGCCGCCGCCTGCACTGTAAAACGACACAATATCTCCAGGCTTACAAAATGTCAGACCGCTTGGATCGGCGGTTTTGCCGTTAAGCAGGAACTGTGCTAACTTACTCGGGTTACCCCCGAACATACCCTGGGGCGGATATCTGAAACGGCCGGCCTGTACCGCTATGGTTGTAGGAGGCAGCGGCGCGTATTCATCATCCGGTATTTTGATCACCATCTTTCGCCCAAGTCCACCCCGCATTTTACCTGCTCCGCCTGAATCACAAACCAAGCCTCTTGATTGAACGATCAGAGGTGTGTCACTCTCTAAAATCTCTACAGGCGTGTTAGCACCGTTTGCGGGAAAAATAGCACATTGCCGGCCATCCATACGGTTACTGGCTCCTAATCCGCCCCCCCTGATCACCATTGTATGCCATGGTTTTCCATTATGTTTTTTTCCGTACAGAATATTGGTCTGTGCCGGTGTCCCGCCGCTATCGGCCATGATATTTTCCGGGGCTGCTTCAGACAACGCCTTAAACACTATCTCGGTCATAAAATGACCGATCTGCATTCTCGCGGCCACAGCCGCTGGAAAGTTGCAGTTTACCACGCTCCCTTCTGGGGCTGTCATCCTAACCGGGCGAATTGCTCCTTCATTGATGGGGATGTCCGGATCAAAAGCGCTTTTAAAAGCCATAAAAACATATGCGTAGGTAAAGTTATAGACCACATTCACACCCCAATCCACCTGCGGTGATGTTCCTTCAAAATCCACAAGCACATCACTTCCGTTGATCATCACGGTCAGATTGATTTCGATATCCTCCCTTGAACCGGCTCCTTCGATAATACCTTTGTGATTATATTTCCCATCCGGTATTTTCCGTATCGCTTTTCTCATACTCATTTCAGTACGATTTATAATCTCATCAGCCAAATCATCAAGTGAATCGAGACTCTCGTCTTCCATCATTTCGATAACTTTTTCCGAACACACATGGTTCGCGGCGATTTGGGATCGAATGTCTCCAATCACTTCCTTTGGCGTCCGTACATTCCACCGGATCAGATCCAAAACAGCTTCATTCGGGGCTCCTTTGTCATAAATTTTCAGCAATGGAAGAAAAAGCCCTTCCTCGTATACTTCCCGATTATCCGAAGAAACCCTTCCACCAATATCAGAATGATGAAACACACAGGCAGTAAAAGCAATGGGTCTGTCTTTGTAAAAAATGGGACTTATGACACATACATCATTCAAATGACCGGCCAGGAGCCAGGGATCGTTCACAATAAATACATCGCCCGGGTTGTACTGATCCAGTGGAATTGATGCAATGATCTTTTTTACTCCCAGGGCCATTGCCCCGGCCTGACCCGGTGTACAAAATGTCCCCTGCACCAGTTCCTGTCCCCGGCTGTCTGTAAACATGCATGTATAGTCATGCGCGTCCCGCAAAAGACTTGAAAACGCGGTCCTGGCCACAGAAGCATCAGCCTCATCAACAATCGACACCAGCCTCCGCCATAGAATCTCCAGGGTAATGGGATCGAATTTTGAATGTGATGATCCGGCCTGTCTTTTATCTTCCGGCATTTATATTCTCCGTCATTTTAATCTTTTTCCAATTCAATCCAGATAAACCCATACTCATCCACACTCCACCGTGCATCCTCCCCGATAACGATAGTCGATTCCCGTTCTTCAATAATTGAAGGGCCCCTCAGCTCAATGCCGGGATAAAGTTTTGAGCGGTCATATACCGTAAATGGAATAAAATCTTTTTCAATAACTGAAAATGCGGGCCGCTCACCCTTTCTGTAATGATCCGGTTTATTATTTTCTATTTTTAACCGAGGTATATTAAACGGTTTTTCCGGCAAACTCGCCCTGACTTTAAATGTGACGAATTCCACAGGAGTCTCCGGATATGTACGACCGTACAGCCTTCGGTATTCATCATCGAACAATTTCCTGATTTGTTCTTTTGAGAATTCGTTAAAGGATTTGTTTGGGATCGACAGATCGGTTTCCGCTCCCTGACCCACAAACCTCATCATAATGGCCCGTTGAAAGATCAGTTCCTGATTCCCGGCAGAATCACTCAAAATGGCCCCACCCTCCTGTTCAAGGGATCTAAAAAGTTTTTCAATATCATTGAAATCAGCACCATCCAGATTATCCCGATGGCTCCTGGACAGATCGAATGCCACGGGCGCTGTAAAAAAACCAAGGGCCGAACCGACTCCGGCGAGCGGAGGAACAATAATTCTGGGCGCTCCTATTTTTTTTGCCAGGCCATAAGCATGAACAGGACCGGCACCACCAAAGGCTGAAATGGTAACAATATTCGGGTTGCCGCCCTTTTCAGCGATATGGGTCTTTGCGGCAGCTGCCATGGTTTCATTGATCAAATCATGAATACCAAAAGCCGCTTCGATCATTGCCGTGCTGAGCGGATTCGCGACCTGTTCTTTAATCGCTTTTTCAGAAGCCGCTTTATCAAGGGGCATTGTTCCCCCTAAGAAAAATTCGGGGTCAAGGTAACCGAGAACAAGATCCGCGTCTGTCACGGTTGGATTTTTTCCGCCCAGACTGTAGCAGGCCGGGCCTGGATCAGCACCCGAGCTTTCCGGACCAACCTGCAAAAGTCCCATCCTGCTCATTTTGGCAATGCTTCCGCCTCCGGCACCGATTTCCATCAAATCCACAACCGGAACCTGTATCGGAAGACCACTCCCTTTTTTAAACCGTTGAACCCGGCCCACTTCAAACGTTGATACAAGACCCGCCTTTCCTTTCTGGATCAAACAGGATTTGGCGGTTGTCCCGCCCATGTCAAAACAGAACATATCTTTTATTTTGAACATTTTACCGTAATGCTGGGAGGCGATTACAGCTGCAGTCGGTCCGGATTCTATGATACGAACCGGGAATTCACGGGCAGTGTCCACGGATGTAATACCGCCGGATGAGAGCATAATAAAAAGTCTTCCGATAAAACCAAGGGATTCAAACCGATCGATCAGTTTTTTCAGGTACTTGGCAGTAATCGGTTTAACATAGGCATTGGTCGCGGTGGTACATGTTCTTTCGTATTCCCTGATCTGGGGAAGTACTTCAAAAGATGTGGACAAAAAAAGATCCGGAGCCACTTTTTCAACAATCTCTTTAATCATGCGTTCATGGGTATGATTTTCATAAGAATTGATCAGGCACACAGCCAAAGATTCGATTCCCTGTTTTTGAAGATCCAGAACAACCGCCTTGACCTGCTCCTTGTTTAATTCCTGGATCACACGTCCGTCACTCGTAACCCTTTCATCCACTTCTTTTCTCAGGTGTCTCGGAACAAATGGTTCAGGATATTCTGAAAAAATATCATAGGCATCGTATCGGATTTCCCGCCCCAGCTCCAGGACATCCTTAAACCCCCGGGTTGTAATCAGGCCTGTGACCGCGCCTTTTCGTTCGATGATCGCGTTGATGACCAGTGTTGTTCCATGAATGATCTCCACGATATTTGGCATCAGATCGGGAGTATGATCAATCATCTCCTGAATACCCTGTTCAACCGCTCGTGACGGATCTGATGGTGTTGTCAGGCATTTATTGGTTCTGAATTCGCCGGTTTCGTTATTAACCAGGACAAAATCGGTAAATGTTCCGCCAATATCACACCCCAGGCGATATCCGGAATCAGACAATTTCGGTTCAGTATTTTTTTCATTTTGAGCTGGAGTTGTATTCATAGGTTTTCGACCGAATCCTTTTCCTAAAGTATCCCCGGTTCTTTCCACTCCCCAAACACCTCCCTGAAAATACCGGCCATTTCACCGACCGTCGCGTATCCTTTGCAGCATTTCACAAGTATCGGCATTACATTTTCCCGGGAACGGACGCAATTTTCCAGGTTCTTTAAAGACTTTGCGACGGCTTTATGATCGCGGGACTTTCGAACGTCCTTGAGTCGCGCCACCTGTTTTTCCGTCCATTCCTCATTATACTCATGAAGATCTACATCGGTATGATCATTTTCATCATCAATATATTTATTTTGACCGACTTTTGTATACTCCCCATCCTGAATTCCCTTTTCAAATTCATAGGCCTGAACAGACAGCTTACGCTGGATATAACCGGTGGAAACCGCGTTGGTCATTCCGCCAACTTCACGTACCTGATACATCTCGCTTTTAATTTTTTCTTCCATCTGTTTGGTCAGGGTTTCAATGAAGTACGATCCAGCCAAAGGATCCACTGTATCACGCAGTCCGACCTCTTCCATCAGGATCTCCAGAGTGCGGAGGGATAAAAGTGCGGCCCTTGGGGTGGGGATCGTATAGGCTTCGTCAAAAGAACAGAGCGCTGTGGTCTGAGCACCGCTCAGAGCCGCGCCAAGAGCATAATACGCGCCGCGAATAATATTATTTTCCGGCTGTTCCTTGGTCAGACCGCTTCCTCCGCCCCCAAACAAACCTCTTAAGAAAAGCTTTTTCTTTTCTTTAACACCGTACTCCTCTTTCAGCATTTTTGCCCAGAGTTTCCGGGCAGCCCGGAACTTGGCAATTTGCTCCCACAGGTTTCCGTATACATTCAGGTTAAATGAGAATCGTCCCACGAAATCATCCGGTTCCAGACCGCGTGATGTCACGTTTTCAATATACGCGCGCGCGATTTCAAAGGCGTACGCGATCTCCTGCGCCGGCGTGGCTCCGGATTCACGGATATGATAACCGCATATACTTACCGGGTTGCATCTTGGAAGCTTTTTTACCGAATACTCGATCGTATCTCCCACAAGCCGAACCGCATCGTCCACCGGGTATATCCAGGCCCCGCGACCGATCATTTCTTTTAATATATCATTTTGCGGTGTCGCGCTGATTTTATCTTTTGAATACCCGAATTTTTCCGCCACTGCCTGGTACATGGCCAGCATGATTGTGGCGACGGCATTGATCGTCAATCCGGAACCGATCCTGTCCAAAGGAATCTCTTTAAAAGCAATCTCAAAATCACGAAGTGAATCGACGGCCATACCGACACGGCCGACCTCCCCCAGGGACATGGGATGATCCGAGTCGTAACCCATCTGTGTGGGGAGATCAAATGCCACATTGAGTCCGGTCTGACCATGGGAAATCATATATTTAAAACGTTCATTTGTTTCCCCGGGTGTACCAAACCCGGTATACTGCCGGGTGGTCCAGGCTCGGCTCCGATAGCCTTCCGGATGCAAACTGCGTGTAAAAGGATATTCACCCGGGTCCGCGAGGTCTTTTTGATAGTCAAACCCAACGTCCTTAAGATCTTCCGGCCCGTAGCTCGATTTTATTTTTATTCCGGACTGGTATATGACTTCCTTTATCGCATCTTTTTCATTTTTGGTATATTTCGCAACACCCATATATTTTTCTCCGATTTAGAATCTTGTAATCATGCCGGTTTTATATTCGCACCAGTGATCTAATACCATCCACAATCTCGTTAAATGAAGTCCCACCGGGGAATACACCTTTAATTCCCATTTCTTTCAATCCTTCGATATCTTTTTGTGGAATGACACCCCCGACTGTAACATGAACATCATCGATTCCCTGTAATTTCAAAGTTTCGAGGAGCTTACCGCAAATTGGGATATGCGCGCCGGACATAATACTGAGTCCAATCACGTCCACGGACTCCTGAAGCGCGGTCTGAACAATCTGCTCAATGGTCTGATGCAGCCCCGTATATATGACTTCCATACCCGCATCCCTAAGGGCCAGCGAAACAATCTTTGCCCCCCTGTCATGGCCGTCAAGACCGGGTTTGGCCACCAGTATTCTTATTTTTTTTTCAGTCATTTTCTCCCTCACTGCTTTTTCCAATTCTCTGACTGTCGAATTCTTTGAGTACCGCGTCCTGTCCTCTAATAATATGTTCCCGGACAAGCTTCTCCACACCATCTTCATCTCTTTTCCGGATAATCTTCATCATCTGACTGTGATCCTTATGACTCATGATCGCCAGCTTTTCCTGTTTCAGAATAATCTGCCTGAACCTGTATATCTGATCCCGAAGATCATTGATTATCTTGATCAGCTTCGAACTCCCGCTCAACGCGTACAGCAGGTCATGAAACTGCGTGTTGATACGCGGTAATGCGTCAAAGTCACCCCGACTTAAATATTCCTGGTATTCACGAATCTTGTCATCCAGCGGTTTTAGATCTTCTTTCTTATGCCTGCCTGTTGCCAATCTGGCGGCGTAACTTTCCAAAACACTTCGAATGCCAAACGTTTCTTCAATTTCCCGCCTTGATAATCCCAGTACGATAAAACCGCCCCGCGGCTGTTTCTTTAAAAACCCTTCTCTCTCCAGCTTATGAATCGCCTCCCGGACCGGTGTCCGGCTGATATCGAGTGTCTCAGCGATACTGGTTTCCACGATCCGCTTGCCCGATTCAAATTCCCCGCTGATGATGGCTTTTTTAAGATTTTCAAATACATGCTGTCCCAGCGATTTTCTCGGCGGCAACCCGCTCAAAGAATTGATATCCAATTTACTATATTCTCCTCTTTATTTAGAACCTATCTTAATTTATATCACTCCCTTTTCTTTCAAATCTGCAAGCTCTTCATCTGTATATCCCAGTATTTTCCCGTATATCTCTTTATTATGTTCTCCGAATCGCGGCGGGAATGAAAGTTTCTGGTTTGTTTCCTCAAGAAACGGTGTCATGTTTGGCGGAGGCGCAATGGTCACCTCGGTTCCGGTTTCCGGATCTTTTGATTTTAACAGTCGTTTTTTAACCAATGGATCTTCAATCACTTCCGGAATGGTTTTGATCTTACTGATGGGGACGGTGATTGAATTAAACAAATCGATCAATTCTTCTGATGTGAATGTCCCGGTGATTTTAGTAATTTCCTGATTCAGATGATTCACATCCTTTATTCTGCCGCTGTTTTTTTCATATTCCGGTTTGTCAAGTGACATAAACGGTTTCTGTTCCACCATGGCTTTCCACTGTTTGTCATTGCCCACCGCAAGATAAACAAATCCATTGCTGGTTCGATACACCGATACCGGGCAGAAAAATCCATGGGCGTTTCCGATCCGTGTAATCTTTTTTCCAAAAGTGGCCCCCAGTGCGATGGGCACAGTCAGCCAGGACACAGACGATTCAAACATGGACATATTGATGCAGGAACCCTCTCCTGTCATTGATCTTAAATAAAGGGCTTTCATTAAAAGCCCATACGCGTGTTCACTGGTTCCCATATCCGGCAGTGGTATTCCAACGACCTGCGGATCCCCCCCTGCTTCTCCCGTGAGCTCCATTAAACCGGATCTGGCCTGCAGGATCGGGTCATATGCCCCTTCATTGCTGTCCGGGCCAAATCCGGTGATACCCACCCAGATAATGTCCGGTTTTAATTTTTTCATGATATCATAAGCAATACCGAGTTTTTGATAGTTTTTGGGGAGTTGGTTGGTGACAAAAATATCCACATCAAGTTTAGTAAGCATTTTTGATAGAATATCTTTACCTTCCGGTCCCGCAAGATTTAAGGTCAAAGCCTTTTTTCCTGCATTGATACAAAGGTAATAGGAGTTCATCCTCTTTTCATTAAGGACATCCTCCCCGATAAACCTGTTGGGATCGCCATAGATCGGGTGTTCCAGGCGAATCACATGAATACCGTCCTCAGCCAGTCTGAGTGTCAGGTATGGAACAACGGTGGCCTGTTCAAGTGATAAAACAGTAATATCTTTAAATTGATTCATTGATATCCTCCAAAAGGAAAAAGCCTGGATGATACGGGTTATGAAAAACCAGTTTTTACGGTGTGGTACCTATGGATTTGAAATTAACTAACCATTGTATACTGTATACAAAAAACGAATGTCAAGAAGGAAATTCTCAGAAGTGCCTAAAGTTCCGGAGTCGCAACAGCTCATCTTTATTTAAAATTGACAGAATTCATTACAAGGCACTTTAGTCACTTTATTTCACTTTAGGCACTTTGAAAGTCTATTTACCCAATACTTCCCTCGCGATAATAATCTTTTCCACTTCTTTGGTCCCTTCATAGATCTCAAGGACTTTTGCGGCCCGGTAAAATCGTTCAATATCGTAATCATTAAAATACCCGTAACCGCCATGAAGCTGGAGCGCTTCATCCACCACCTCCACCGCAATGCGGCTGGCATACAGTTTTGCGATGGCCGTAAGTTTTGTATCAGACATGTTGTTGTCGAGCAGCCAGGCTGCTTTATAGACGACACTCCTGGCGATTTCTATTTTTGACACCATTTCGGCAACTTTAAACTGGGTAGCCTGGAAAGCACTCAAGGGCCGCCCGAACTGTTTTCGACCTTTCACGTGACGCACGGCCTGATCAAGGGCGCCCTGGGCCAGGCCGACACCATGTGCGGCCACATAAGCACGGGAACGGTCAAAAAAGTGCATCAGTTGAATAAACCCATCTCCTTCTTTACCAACCAGGTTTTCCCTGGGAACACGGACATCATTGAAATAAACTGAGGCAGTATCCGAACACCTCAGTCCCATTTTTCCCTCCATTTTATCGGCCTTATACCCTTTGCGGTCGGTTTCCACGATAATGATACTGTGGCGTCCGGTTTTCGATTTTTCTTCCGGGTTTGTCAGACAAAAGACAAGAAGAAAAGTACCTACCGTACCGTTGCCGATCATTGTCTTGTTTCCATTGATGATATATTCCTCCCCGTCTAAAACGGCCGTGGTGGCCACCGCCGCCGTGTCGCTCCCGGCATCCGGTTCGGTAATGGCAAAACCCATGATCCCTTTCCCACTAAAAAGCGGTGACAGGAATTTTTTCTTTTGCTCTTCGGTCCCGAAAAGGAGCAGCTCTTCGGCACCGAAAGTAACAGAGGTGAGCTGCTGACCAATACCGGGATCGATCTTCCAGAATTCTTCAAGTACCATGGCATGCTCCAGGAAGCCAAGGCCGGGTCCACCGTATTCTTCCGGTATGAACAGCCCGATGAGGTCCAGTTGACGGGCCTTATCCAGTATTTTTTCCGGGAATGTTTCATTTAAATCAAATTCACGTCCGACCTTCGAGAATTCACCAACTGCAAATTCCCTGGCGGCTTTTTGGATATCTTTTTGTTCTGTCGTAAGTGTGAAATCCATGGGTATTTTCCTTTCTTACATTTGATGGTCTCGTAAAAAATCCGAATTGGACGGTTTCGTAAAAAGTCCGAATTAGACGGTTTTGTAAAAAGTTCAAATTCAAGGCGTGCAAATTTCGTAATCATGAAGCGTACTTATCGTACGTTGAATGATTGCGAAATGCAGCACAACGCAGAAGTTGGACTTTTTACGA
>JAUVGT010000400.1 GCA_030593645.1 Deltaproteobacteria bacterium | reverse complement strand
CAACGAACTTGAAAATATGGTAATGAAACGGACCAGTGAATTATTGGTCGCAAAAGAGCAGGCTGAAATCGCGAATAAAGCGAAAAGCGAATTCCTGGCCAATATGAGTCATGAAATCCGGACACCAATGAACGGCGTGATTGGAATGACAAGCCTCCTGCTTGGATCCAAACTGGGAGCAAAACAGCTTGAATATACTGAAGCGATAGACTTCAGCGCGAAAACCCTTATGACAATCATCAACGATATTCTCGATTTCTCTAAAATCGAATCCGGAAAAATCGAATTTGAGAATATTGATTTTAACCTGCGGACAACCCTGGAAGAAGCCTGTGATATTCTGGCAATAAACGCCCAGAAAAAAGGTTTGGAATTTATTTGTCTGGTTGAACCGGATGTTCCGTCACATCTCAAAGGCGATCCCGGCCGGATACGTCAGATTATTACCAATCTTACGGGAAACTCGATCAAATTCACAAATGAGGGCGAAATCGCTCTCCGGATAAGTATAGAAGAAGAACATCGTGATACCGTCACGTTAAGATTTTCAATAACCGATACCGGGATCGGTATCCCCCAAAAGCAGCAGGCAACTTTATTTGATGCTTTTACACAGGTGGATGCTTCCACCACGAGAAAATACGGCGGCACAGGGCTGGGTCTATCCATTTCCCAAAAACTAAGTGAAATGATGGGCGGTAATATTGGGATGGAAAGTGTTAAAAGTGAAGGTTCAACATTCTGGTTCACCTGTCCCTTTTTCCGTCAGCCGAGGGATCCTTTACGTAATAATGAATCCATTAAAAGCATAAAAAATGAACATATCCTGATCGTTGATGATAATGCGACAAACCGGAAACATCTTAAACGATTGCTGGAATCATGGAATTTCAGGTGTAAAGAAGTTTCTGACGCATATCAGGGACTGGATGAATTAAAAACCTCTGGTGAAATGGGTGATCCCTTTAATGTTGTTGTTATCGATATGTATATGCCTGGAATGAATGGTGAAACACTGGGGAAAAAAATAAAGGAAGACCCTTCGTTGAAGGATACTATCCTTGTAATGATGACATCTTTGGGCTGGAGAGGTGATGCTTCCCGTCTTGAGAAAATCGGGTTCTCCGCGTACTTAACCAAACCCATAAAACAGTCGCTTCTGTATAACTGTCTTTTAACGGTTTTAACCGAAAAAGAATCTTTACACGAAATCTCCCGACCCATTATCACACGCCACTCTATGGCGGATGCAAAGAATCTTGATATTCGGATTCTTGTCGCGGAAGATAATATTACCAATCAGAAAGTCACGTATGAAATATTAAAAAAACTGGGATGCAATTCCGATGTCGTAAACAACGGTCATGAAACCATCGCCGCGCTGGAATTAAACGATTATGACCTCATCCTAATGGATTGCCAAATGCCGGGAATGGATGGTTATGCTGCTACAAAAAAAATCAGAGATATGAAATCCGATGTCCGACATATCCCCATCATTGCCATGACTGCTCATGCAATGCAGGGGGACAGGGAAAAGTGTATTGAATCGGGTATGAACGATTATATTGCAAAACCTGTAGACCCCATGGATCTTTCTGATATACTCAAAAAATGGCTTAAAAAATCAAAACCTGATAAATTTGATAGAAACACTGTTCCGGATTCATTAGAAAATAATGTTTTTGACCGAAACACTTTGTTAAAAAGAATGATGGGTGATCAGGATCTCTTTGATACTGTAATTAATACTTTTCTGAAAGAATCCATGGTTATCATTAATGCTATCCGCAATAATATAGAAAAAGAAAAGGAGACTGAAATCGTACGGCATGCGCATGCTCTAAAAGGCGCGGCCGGGAGCTCCGAAGCTTTGAAGATAAAAGATATCGCATTACAAATAGAAAAGGCCGGTGAAACAAAAGACTTTAACCAGGCGGCTTTACTCTTAAATGAAATTGAAGATGAACTTAAATTGTATAAAAAAGAAGTCATACAAGTTTAATACCCTAACCTTGGCTTGCAACCCGTTTTAAAAAGACTGGAAGTTGTTTTTACAATTTCAATCAGGAAAAACTATGAAAATACTTATTGTGGAAGATGAAGATATTAATATTATGATACTTGAAAATGTTCTGAAGACAGGTTTTAATTGCGAGGTTTTGACTGCGTATACCGGGAAGGAAGCAATCAACGAACTTCAGAACAATCAGGACATTCAGCTTATCATTTCCGATATCATGATGCCGGAAATGGATGGGTTGGAACTTTTGGAAAAATTGAAAGACTCAAAGTGGAAAGACATACCGGTAATTATGTGTACCGCGTTATCAGATTTGGAGACTGTTAGAAAAGCTTCACGCCTGGGGTGCAGGCATTATACCATCAAACCGATTGATTCAGAACAATTAACATCGAAAATTAAAGAGCTCCTGGATTATAAGATAGGAACTGCTGAAACACAGAAACAATCAGGGGAAAAATTAAACCTGAATTTTAAAACATCGGACGCGGCCGGGTGGGAGTTCATTGATCTTTTAAAGGACAAACTGGCTCTTTTAGAAAAAGAGGTCTCAGGTGTTCCGGCAGCGGGACTGCTTGATGAACTCCTGCAGCTTTCCAAGGGGGCATTGAGTGTGGGTGCTGATCGCCTCACATCCATACTCGAAGAAATCAGGAAAAAAACCGACGACTCAAATGCTAATGTATCCAGGAAAGAATACCAGACATTACTGAAAGAATTAAAAAATATCCGCGATATGCTCCCTTACAGATCTTCAAAGAAAGTACTTCCTTCTGAAGACCTGGAAGAGTTCTGCAAATATGTTGCCGAATATAATCCTCATCTCGTATCCGCACTTGAAAAATATGTATCCGATCATGGGGCAAAAGGTGTTATGGAAATCAAATTAAAAGACCTAAACCGTGACATGATCGCCTATGAGGACATATGGGCTAAAAATGACTGCTTACTCGCTGCAAAAGGCCAGGCAATAACAAGACCGGTAATCGACCGATTGCATAACTTTGCGAACCGTGTCGGAGTGCTTGAACCTTTTCATGTGCTGGATCTCACTCCAGCCCGATAACCTGGTGCATGACCCGGATTTCTCACAAGCCTTATACTGTGAGAAACCCGGGACAAAAGTGATCTTAAAACCACTTCTGCGCAAAATACCAGACAGTTTTTTCATCCTAACCGCGTGCGGACACAATGAAAAGAAAGTAATAAACCGTTTTACTTTCAATTCATTTGTGTCTGCGGTTTTTTAACACGGGTTATTTACGCGCATTCTTTTTTATCGAAATCCTGATAGAAGTCAATATTTTCATAATTAGCAGGTTCAAAACGGTTTTTTATGTGATAACCTGTTTTGACCATCAGCTCTCCGACACTGATCATCACACGGTTCATAAGCCCCTGTTTTACCGGTCTGTTTTGTTTCCTGTACATTTTTGCCTGTTTGATAAGGCGTTCTCTTGCCGCCTCTTTAAGTAAGCTCTGATGGCGCTCCCTGGCCATTATCACTAAGAATTCCATATCGGCCTCCCTGTTCCAGTTTGAAATGATAAATTAAAGATCCGATCAATGAAACGGTTGATCTCATACCGTTTTTTGTATCCGGGCCTTAAATAACAGTTAAAAATCACTTTACTGTATGCTTGATCATATCTCCCAAAAAATAAAAATCCGTCTGGAAAGAAAGGCCCTTTAACTATATAAATCCTGTGTTCAAATTCTCTCCTTTGCATCCGTATCGTCCTTTCATAAATAAATCCGGCCCTATCAAGAACAATCGGACACCTGACCAAAGCCGGCATGTTAACTGGTTTATATCATCCATTGTTCTTTTCACGGCACACACCGGATAATCTGAACAGCTACCGGTAATGCCTCCTTTAGTCATCGTTAAATGTTTCATCTTAACCATGCTAACCTCCTTTCTTTGGTTTTTAAAAATGTGATCAACAACAACGCGAATAAAAACAAAAAAGGGATGATATAGTATCACCCCCTTTTGTTTATTAATTAAAAAGGGGCTATTCACCGAATAGCCCCTTGTAGATCAAATACTATTATCTTCAGGGAGCTATCCGTCTGAACCTCCTTTGCCATCATACTGAGTCAGTATATTTTGTGTAAACCAGAAATGTTTCATATCATAAATTTCTCCCTTATTACTTTTCCGCAATCAGCTATCACTAAGCGCAGCCCCGTGTCAAGTATTTTTTTTGAATTATTTTCAAAAAAATTAAAACAATACTTGTTGAAGGTGGTGGAACAGTTAACTGGGAATTTATTAAACA
>JAUVGT010000074.1 GCA_030593645.1 Deltaproteobacteria bacterium | reverse complement strand
GCTTCAAAAACAATTTGAAAGCGTTCATCTGTTTGTTCCCTCAATTCAGCAAGCTCTTGCTTTAAATCTTCATTATCAGAGATCATGTGACGAAGCTTTGTAAAGGTTCTCATGATTTGAATATTAACCGCGATTGCTCTATCACTATTTAAAATGCCGGACAGCATGGCAACCCCCTGCTCGGTGAATGCGTGAACCTGTTTTGCGTACTTAATATCAGAGGATGGCACAATTTGTGATATCCTCATAATCTCATTTCGAGTCAAAGCAAACATAAAATCTTCCGGGAAACGCCTGATATTTCTCCTTACAGCTTGATTTAGCACTCTTGTTTTAACCCCATAAAGCTCTGCGAGATTTCTGTCCAGCATCACCTTAACACCACGGATAAAAAATATTTTCTTATATTACCCTCCTTACAGCCCCAAATCCCCGTGAAACAGATTTCCCAATCCCCAGATAATCAGGTATTAAAAAATTGGTTTTAAATATCCCATTAAACGCTGTCATGCTTTTGCCTTTTAGGTTTACTTTTATTTCTTTTAACTTATGATCAATTTTAATTTTCTGGTCTTGTGAAAGCCAGCATTCAAGATGCTTTGACATGGACAAGATATTGCCTGTCAATATTCTTTTTAGGATCTGATTCTTTTCATCGTTTTTCGCATTATTATATTTGGTAAAATTTTTCTGATTAAGCCCGATCCAGGGAGAAACAAATTCATACATAAATAGTTCATCGGAATATCCGAATTCGACTTCTTCCACTTTCAGATCCTTTTCAAAAACAGGAATGAGAGTGCCCTCGATATTAATCTTATCCAATTTCATAAATATTTCTGCAAAAATGCTTACCGCACTATCTGTTATCGCAATAATTGCGGGCGATTTATCCATCAACTTGAATTGTATGAGTGGATAACGGTAAATGGGGTTTCCTTTTTCATCATGGTTATGAATAAGATTATGATTTTTAAAGGTGTTTCCAACAAACCCCCTGAATTTATGAATCTGGGATGGCCTTAAAATGATATTATTCAGCAGCAGTGTTGATTTTCTCATTTTTGATTTCTTTATTTTTAATTTTCTGACAGCATAGCCAAACAAATGTAATAAAAAATTGAATGTCATTTCAAGTTTCTGATTTGCTTATTTGATGTTTATGAAATTGAGCATTCCTTTTCATAACATACAATTTTGTCATATCAGGACAAAGACATAAATTATTTATAAAATTATCCAGTTTTAAAAAAACATCGCGAGAATTTCATCATTCACCAGTTTTTTATCAAAACCCTGTCCAAGAACCTTTATATTTCTGAAATCCTCCTGGCAAAATGGAAAGAGGTATACACTGTCTGTTTTTTCATTGATCAACTCAAGGCATTGCTCGCCAAGTTCGTCAAATCGACTGGAATTGAGTTTGCCAAGAAATACACTTTTCTGTACCCTGAACAGACCGGATTTTTTCAATAACTTGGCCACTTTATTGCGAGGTTTGTCCTCAGTAATATCATAAATGATCCATGCAAGAACAGACACATTTCACCTCCGGTGTTTGCGAAGCGGAGAGACCTACAAGAAACGGCGAGACAGAGAAGGGGAGAAGCGGAGAAACGGTGATTTATTTCCACGTTTCCCCGCTTCCCCGTCTCTCCCATTCCCCGCTTCTCCATCAAAACTCAGTAATTTCAAGCCATTCCGGCCGTTTCATATCTGTATCGGCCAGTAGAATGTTTGCCAAACAGTGGGCTTCGTGCTGAGGAATAAACTTTCTTTTCACATTCTTCTTTTTATATCTTACAGTCTCTTCCATATGGCTGTTTATCGCATCAACAACAACCGGTTTGCCTTTATCATTTAAAGAAACAGAATTATCAGCCGCACGAAAATACTTGTCTTTAATCTTCTTGCCTGTAAAGAGATATACTGTTGTTTGTTCAGCAAAAATTCTAAATGGCTCAATCAGGTCGAATACCATTGATTTTTTATTGTAATTGTCAGTATGAAGAAAGCCTACGTATGGGTCAAGGCCTGCAAGAATGCAGGCTTTTTCAATCCTGGAGTAAAGGATTCCATAACAGTAGTTTAATACAGCATTAAACGGGTCTTTGGCGGGTCTCCGGGATCGGTTTTTAAATCGATATTTTTCCGGTAATATTTTTGCCAGGCATTGAAAGTAAGCCCTGCCTGCAGTACCTTCCAAACCAAGAAAGTTGTTCCGAATGTCATCCATGATACCTTCGTACGAGGCTATTTTTGAAACTGATTTCTCAATGGTTTGAATGGGCTGGGTAAATACATATTCCTTTCCGGGGCGAGCATGCATCAATTTCTTAAGAAATCCGATCTGGTTTTCCATTTTTTTTTGGATCATTTCTGTTACGAGCTCATTGCCCAGGGTAACATTGACGGCATCTAATTGTTTTCGGCGTATGAGCGCAGTACTGCCCATTTTTGCAAACCAGATTCGTCCAAGGGGATCGCCATATGAATCAAGAAATATAATATCAATGTTATGTTCAAGAGCCTGCACAACGGCTTGTGTTGAAATCATCGCCTGATTTGAAATAACAATCGATTCCAACTTGTGCGGGGACATATCGAGTTTCTTATCACCGTGTTTAAAACGGAAACATTCATCTTTCTGTGTAATAAAGGTACCCGGCGTGTTAATAATTAATTGCATAAGAATATATTTAAAGGAACTCTTGAGATTGACATTTGATAGACACCATGCGAAATGCAGAGATTATCACATCATTTCGGGAAATTGCGAACCGTCTTAAAAAATAAAAATCAGAACAAATGTGATTGAATGTTTTTTTAGCGAAGCATGAGAAATAATAAATAATTCATATAAAGAAACAGATAGGTTGTCAATATTTTTAAAGTGGATTATGGGGAAAGAGGTCATTCCGTTCTGTTCTAAACAAAAGGGAGGCGAAGTTCCATATAAACATCCGCTGTCGCATACTTAACGTCTGCCGGCAATGGGGTATGCCGAAAACCGAGTGATTCATACAGGTGAATGGCTGATCTAAGTTTGTTGTTTGATAACAATATAATATGGTCTATTCCCATGACCCGGGCCTGGTCAATAATCGCCACAGTGAGCCGGCGTCCAATACCCTGTCCTCGGGCGTCATCGGCAACAGTCAATTTTGCAAGTTCTGCTTTTGTTGCACCCATGCGAATAAGGGCACATGTTCCGATCACTTTTTCCTGTTCCAATGCCAGCAGGATCTTGCCGCCGGGTTTGATGATTAATTCATCCGGCTGATCGAGCTGCATTTCATCGGCTTTTTCAAGGAGATTATAGCTTTCAAGCCAGGTACGATTGAGCCGTGCGAAATCTTCAGCGTAACGGTCTTTATAATCGATAATTTTGATTTGATTGTGCATCATTTTATTTTCCCGATCCCGTCTTCCTATCCAGTACCATATTCAACAAGCGAATATGATTATTATCGCGAATATTGGCAAAGTCATCAAATTCAAAAGGGGCGTGAAGTGTGTTGGAATATAGAAGAAATACGGTCAGTCCAATGAATAAAAAAACAAGTGTATCATGAACCGGAACCAAACGGTACCACAGCACATTACCAGGCTGGCTCGTTTTACCCTGATGCGATGAACTCTGTTTTTTAACAGTTTTTTTATTTTTTTTTCGTGACATTGGTGAGATTATTTGTTTTTTTAATTTTGTGTAACTCTAATAGGCATGTTTGTCAATAACTATACGGAACTATTATACATTTTATGATTTGTAAAATAAAGTTTTTCTTGTGAAAATGAAGATAAAATAATATGTAAGTCAGAGGAAGACCCCCTATGTTTATTTTCAGAGGATTCGGAATTGAAAAAAAATAAGTGCAAAATGAAAGTAGATGCCGTGATATTCGATCTGGACGGGACTCTACTCGATTCAATGCAGATTTATTATAAAATTGTGGAGTTGACCCTGGAGAAACTCGGTTTTCCGATGGTATCCAGAAAAGAGATGCGAGAAGCGGCAAAAGACGGCGATTTTGAATGGGACCGGATGATACCCCCTGATGTAAAACATAGAAAAAAAGATATCATGCTAAGGATTCGGGAGATAATAGATGAAGTATATCCAGGAATGTTTAGAAACGAAGTCAAGCCGATTTCAGGTGCCGAAACCATCATTAAATGGCTGGCAGTACGTGGATTAAAACTGGGCATTGTTACATCCACGCCAAAGGCAAATGTGGATATTAAACTCCAACAATTACAGAAATTAGATATTAATAGACTATTTGAGGTTATCATCACCTCTGACGATGTTAAGCGGAAAAAACCCGCACCTGATCCAATGCTTGAATGCTGCAGACAGCTCAATGTTAAACCGGAAAAAAGCGTGTATCTCGGTGATGCACGGACCGATATCCGGTCAGCAAAGGCCGCCAATATGAAAGCCATTGGTGTGTTGACAGGTTTTGATGATTATCAGGCACTTGAGGTGGAGAATCCTGATTATATCATAAACAGTGTGTCTGATCTTAAAAACATTATCAGGGTTTAGAAAAGCGGGAAAGGTTAATAGCGAACCCTAAGGAAAAAGAATGTTTTATACACTACCGAAAATGATGCTTGCCAGATTTCTTGGTGTTTTAACCAGATGGATGATCCGGTTATTTGCCGGAGTTACGGTAGATGGCTTCCAAAATCTTAAAACCGATAAGCCTTTTATCTTTGCGTGTAATCATATCAGTTATATTGATCCGCCGATCTTATGCGCTTTTACTTTCCCATATCTCAAGTATCCCTTAAAGCCGGCCGCCACAAGGGGGCTCTTTGTTTTCCCGATCAGTTTTTTTCTCTGGATTGTTCGGGCTGTTCCCATAAACAGGCAGGAAACACATCATAACCTGAGCAGCATCAAACAGATGATAAAATCACTTAAACAGGAAGAACAGAGTGTATTGATTTTTCCGGAAGGGGGTATTCCTGATCCGGGTGATTCAGCACGGGTTCGGGATGGCATCGGTTTGCTGATTCAACACAGCCGAAGCCCTGTACTGCCCGCGTTTATATCCGGAACTGATACGGTTTTTTCAAAAAAGAGGAAATGGTTCAAACGACCGCGCGTTGAAATACGTATCGGGAATCCAATAGAACTCGGATCATTGATAAATTTAAAAACTGCCAATGCGCGTGAATTACGCCGGGATGTGTCCGAAAAAGTGATGAAGGCAATCACAGATCTTTGTGAAGGGAACAATTAAAAGATGAACATCGAACATCGAACGCCCAACGTCCAACGTCGAATGATGATGTCGCTCCGCTCCACCGAATTATTTTAAAATTATATAGTATTCTGAATGGTTCTTTCTATACTCTCATCAATTACCGTTCAAAATTCAAATAAAAATAAGATAAAGCAAAGCGTCTTCAATATTCGACGTTGGATCAGCCGTCGCCAAGGCTATGGCCTGACAAGCGTTCGACGTTCATTTAGTCTTTCCCTGTGGTGTGCAAAGAATAATGGGAAATGGGAGACTCAGATTTCCCATTATTCCAGCTAATACTTTCTATCCAACCTTGAGCACGATCGCGCCTGCAGTATCACCTGCGGCACAGCCGCCGACCAGCAGATATCCGCCGCCGTTCAAAGCGGTCTCTTCAATACCTTCGATAATCAATCTCCCTACAGTAGGTGCCTGGGGATGACCGTATACCAGTGAGCTCCCGTAATTATTAAATCCCATTACATCAATGCCCATTTGATCCGACAGATATATATCATTTGCGGAAAAGGGATTATGTGTTTTGATGGTCTTAACATCATTTACGGATCGTTCGGCTTTTTCAAGAGCCATTTCGCACGCGGGTACAACAGCCGCGGCCATAAATCCTTTCTTGGCTCGCGCATAACCGTAGGATATAACCTGTACTTCAACGGACGGGTCTTTGCTCAGCTCTTTTGCCTTGTCCTGTGTGGTGACAATTACACCGCAATGACCGTCCGCGGGATGAGTCTGGGCACCGAATGTATGAACCCCCTCAGGAAGTACCGGTCTGAGACGATCCAGCCCTTCCTTTGTGGTTTCCATCACACCTTCATCGGCTTCAACCATAATGGTTTTTTTCTTTGCAACCTGAATTTCAACCGGGAACATGTATCGTTTTTGAAATGCCCGGTCATCCGCCAGCGAGTCCGTATATTGTTCATATCTCCTTAAAGCCACAGCATCACATTGTTCCCGCGTAATTCCCGCTTCTTTTGCCACATTTTCGGCGGTTTGGATCATTGCACCACCGGCCCAGGGGTCTTTACCGAAATGGTCCATCATCCAGTTTTCAGAAATGACTTCTCCGCCCGGACCCTTGGGATTCGGCCAGATCGTGTGAGGACCATTGGAGGCCCTGTCGGTCATCAGCGCGTAAGTATTTTTATAGAGGCCGGTTTCAATTCCAACACTTGCCTGAAAGATACACGTGGTGGAGGTTGAACAGGCCTGGCTGATAAGAACACCCGGAGTGTTTTCGGCCCCCAGCATGGCTGAAGTCCATGGACCACCGTAGAAGAGTTTTGGCTGACCGATTGTGATTCCTAAAAAAACATAATCAAACATTTTCGGATCCCAATTTTTTTCCGTCATCCATCTTTTTGTGGTCGCGGCCCCAAGCTCCATGGAGTTTTCATTTGCAAAGCTGCCCTGCCATCGGGAAAAAGGAGTACTGTAATAGCCTCCGTAAGGAATATACGCTTTTGTTAACATTAATGCCTCCTTTATTATTCAATTATTTCGTTTTACACTTATCCGTATATGTCTCTGAGTTTACGGTGCAGGATTTTTCCTGTGGGTGTTCTCGGCATTTCATCCTGTTCGATAAATATAATTTTTTTGGGGCGTTTGTACCCCGCCAGTTTATCCTTGCAATGATCGGTAATTGTTTTTTCATCAATTTCTGATCCCGGGGTACGAATGACCACAGCCTGAACCATTTCTCCCCATTTTTCATCCGGTTTGCTGATGACAGCCACATCAAATATATCAGGCAGACTGCTGATGACTTCCTCGATTTCACTGGGGTAGACATGTTCTCCGCCTGTAATGATCATGTTATCTTTGCGGTCAACGATCTGGTAAAAGCCATCTTCATCCCTTACAGCCATATCGCCCGCCGAAAACCAACCGTTGTTGAAAGAACGTTCTGTTTTTTCAGGAAGTTTGTAATAACCATCAAACAGCATGGGACCCCGGGAATAAAGCTCCCCGACCTCCCCGACAGGCGTTTCATTGCCGTCATCATCCAGAATCCTGATAAATTCGGTGCCCAGTGTTTCAAACCCTATGGAGCCGAGTTTCTTCAACTGGTATTCCGGCTTCAGGACTGTGACAATCCCTGCTTCCGTGGAACCGTAGCCTTCATATAGCTCGACACCCTTAAAGAAATTCATTATCGCAAGCTTCATGTTTTTTCTCGCGGGCGCAGAAGAACATAACAGCTTTCTGATGGAACTGACATTACGCTTTTTATCGTCATCCGGAGTACCCAGGATGAGATTGTAGTGGGTCGGAATCAGAGATATGAATGTGATTTTTTTCGTTTCAACAATCTCAAGTATCTCTCCGGGTTTAAAGGACTGGGCCGGATGGATGTAGACTGTTCCTCCGATATACGTGAAAATAAAGGTGAAATACGTCGAATTGATATGGCACAGCGGCATGACGTTCATGCAGATATCATGTTCATTGAAGCCGAAATCCACCGCATTAATTAAATAAAACGCGATATGCGACTCATGGGAACGGAGAACGCCCTTTGGTTTTCCTGTCGTACCCGATGTATATATCAGAATCCATATATCCTTGGGATCCACGGTTAACTTCGGTTCAATATCTCTGGAACCGGAAATAAAGGCTTCGTATTCATGAAAACCGTCCCGGTTCCCACCGACGATTACAAAATTTTCAGACGGGATATTCTTCAGGTTGTTTTTTATCGGTTCAATGGTGGATACAAACTCATCATGAACGACCAGTGCTTTGGCATCTGAATTATCAACAATGTATTCCACTTCATGACTGACCAGTCTGAAATTAATCGGAACAATAACAATTCCGGTTTTGGCTGTGGCCAGGTAAATCTCCACAATTTCAATACTGTTTTCCATGAGTACCGCAACCCTGTCGCCTTTGGCGAGCCCAAGGGAAAGAAGGCTGTGGGAGAGCTTATTGACCCGTGTGTTTGTCTGTGGATAAGTATAGCTTCTGTCTTTATCCATCAGAGCGATTGTTTTCGGAAACTTGACTGCATTCACTTTAAGCAGTTGGCCAAGATTCATCCAGCAAGTCATAATAGCCTCCTTTCACATACGGTAAGTCCAGGGAAAAGAAACACCAAAGCTGTTTTCCTTCCCCCGGCCTTTAATGTAATGAATAGTCATACTATTTATAAACCGATCCTGGCGTCAACAATGACTATTTTATCCTCAAATGCCATCACGGGATTCAGATCCATTTCCTGGATCATGGGAATGTCCGAAACCAGTTGTGACAGCCGTTTTATGCTATCCATAATGGAAGCCTTGTCCACACCTTTTTGGCCGCGAACTCCGTCAAGCAGCTCTTTACCTTTGATGGAAGAAAGCATTTCTTCAGCCTCAAAAGGGGTAACCGGTGTGAGATTGAAAACCACATCTTTCATGATTTCCACATAAATTCCGCCAAGTCCGAACATAATCATATGGCCGAGACCTTCCTCGGCTTTGGCGCCCAGGATGATTTCCAGGCCGCCCGGCATAAACTTTTGCACAAGAAATTTGAGATCAGCAGCGTCAATTTTACGACCCATGGTTTCGGCCGCGGATTTGACCGCATCGGCATCTTCAAGATTTATTGCCACACCGCCCATATCGCTTTTGTGTACGACGGATTCGGCATCTGCTTTAACCACCACGGGGAATCCAATTTCTTCTGCGGCCTTAGCGGCTTCATCGGCGCTTGCAGTAATCTTCCACGCCGCAACTGGAATTTGATACGCCGCCAGCACATCATAAACATCTTCAGCAGAAAGAAATTCTTTGCCTGCCGATTTGGCGTTTTCAATGATACCCAGGGCTTTTGTCTTGTCAACATCTGTAAATTGTTTGGGTTCGCCAATGTCACGAGAAACAACTCTGCTGTAGCGAACGAGACCGGTCATGGCCCTTGCGGCCTCACTCGGGAGAGGGAAGAATGGAACATTACCTTCTCGCAGTATCCGGACTGTTTCAGTCCATTCGTTTGGATCTGTCATCAGGTTGCATACAATCGGTTTTTTCCCCTGCGCGTTGACTTCCACAATCTCTTTGGCGATGCTGTCGGTATCGACAAAAAATGGTGTGACAAAATTGACAAACACGCAGTCAAAACTGTCATCATCCATCATGGCATCAAGACAGGCACGATAATGCCCGGCATTTGCGGTTGCCAGTACGTCAACGGGGTTGTTAATTGAAGCTTCGGGATAGAGTTTTTCTTTAAGAAAAGTTTTTGTTTTATCACTTAAAGGGGGCAGGGTGCATCCGGCACCTACGAAAATATCAGTGGCAATAACCGCTGGACCACCCGTATTGGTAATGATACCGATACGGCCGCCCTTAGGGATAGACTGGGAAGCAAAAGCAGCGGCAGCCTGGATCAATTCCCCTTCATCATGAAACATTAAGATACCGGCCTTTTTAAAAATCAGGTCAGTGGCGATATCTTCCTTGGCAAGACCACCGGTGTGGGACGCGGCCGCTTTAGCTCCTTCCTTTGTTCGTCCGGCTTTCATGGCAAGGACCGGTTTTTTTGCGGCGACTTCTTTTGCCACTTGCATGAATGTCTCAGGATCTCTCAAACCTTCCACATAAGTTACGATGACACGCGTTCCTTCATCATCGCCAAGATAGCGGATGATTTCAGGAATTGTAATATCACAGGCATTTCCATTTGACGCATAGATCCGTGTTCCGACGCCCATTTGGGCGAAACCCTGGTGAATGACCTCAGCCACACCACCGCTTAATGCCACGATGGATATCGCGCCGGGTTCGGGTTTTGTAAATGTGAAATTACAATACGCCCTGATGTCAGGGTCTGAGTTAATGATTCCCTGACAATTGGGACCGAACATACGGATGCCGTATTTTTTGGCCCGTTCAAGGAAATCTTTTTCAATGGCTTCGCCCTCGGGTCCGATTTCTGAAAATCCGCCTGAATTGATAATGATATTTTTTACACCTTTTTTGCCGCAATCATCAACAGCCTGGGGTACGAATTTTGCCGGTATAACCATGTGTACCACATCAATCCCGTCCGGACAGTCCATGATCGATTTATAGGCTTTGATTCCCCGGACTTCATCCGCCTTCGGGTTTATCGGATACACCGGTCCTTTAAAATCAAAATCGACCAGGTTTTTAATCACACGATTGCCTATTGACAGATCCTTTGTGGAAGCACCAATGATCGCAACCGATTTTGGATTGAATAGAGAATCCAGCATTATTTTGTCTCCTTTTATCTTGGCAGCGTCTGAGGCCGAATACAATTAAACCCT
Source organism: Deltaproteobacteria bacterium (assembly GCA_030593645.1). Classification (GTDB taxonomy): domain Bacteria; phylum Desulfobacterota; class Desulfobacteria; order Desulfobacterales; family JAUVGT01; genus JAUVGT01. Next base: position 3,397 of record JAUVGT010000074.1, on the reverse strand, counting down.
CTATACTATTTGATATCCGGCATCACACACAGAATGCGATAACTATTTATATTATTTTCTTTCTTCCAACTGTTCGATAAACGCCTCGATATTTGTCTTTGTCTGCTCATCGGACAGGCATCTTAAGTCATTTAAATCACCATCAATGGTTACAAAGGGGATGTCGGTCTGTTCCTGGAGACGTTGTGACAAGCCATACCGGCAGTTGGTATTATTCGGGCAGGTCCTGGCATCATGATAAACAACTCCATCGATACCAAAGAAATCGAGTTTGTTTTTAATATAATCTTCTTTGAATTTATCAGCTCGTACGATAAACAGTTCCGTATATGCCCTTGCCATACTTCCGAACGGATCATTTTCATCAAGGGCAGAGAAGATCCAGCTGCTGCAGTATGTTGACGCGATAACATTCGCCTTGAGACCGGCAAAAAGTTTTGAATGCATGCTGAGCCTGCCCCATACAGGCATACCATCCCAGTAGATCCGGTACTGTTCTTCTTCAAGCGCGCCCAGCCCTTTTTCAACCCTGTCGTTTAATTCATCTAACAACAGGTGGTACACGTCAAGGGCCTTCTGCGTGCCCCTCCCGACAACGGCGGGTCCCATCAGGGTGGTGCCGTCAAAAAAGGTGAGGGGAGACGGTTTTGAAGCCGCCGCGGCCAGGCATTTTTCCCAAAGATCGGAACATTCACGGGAAAGCTTAACCGCGTTCTTAAATTCATCCATGTCGAATTTACGCCCGGCAACTTTTTCGAGCGGCTCAATCAGGTTTTCGAGCTGTTTCACAATACCGGTCACATGACCTTCGGTGACTTCAGGAACGTTTCGATAAGATTCCACACCCACTACCGGTACATTGAATTTATTACCATACCAGAGAAACCAGTCCTGAACGTCCCGGCACTGGTTTGTATTGTAAACCAGCACGTCCGGCTTTGGAACACTTTCGATACCCTTAAATACTTTGGCCAGGGGTGTAACCCCTTCGATAAACGCTCCGATGTCAGCGGTAAGGTAGGAGCAGATTTCAGGTGAATACCCAAGGGCATTCGCGACAGGGATGAGATCTGTTGCCATGCGGGTTGTTCCAAGCATTGCCGAATGTGTTTCAGGGAAATAGGTTAAAAAGCCCAGGCCTCTTAAAATTTCCGCAGGTCCGACACTTGTACACCAGGCAATTTTTTCCTTTCCTGTTTTTGATGCTTCATCAAGTTCATAGTAATACTTTGCCATGAACTTTCCCAAATCTTTGGCGGTTTCAAGCCGCCTGATCACTATCTTTTTTTCTTCAGCCATAATGTAACCTCCGGTTTAAAATCTCTGTCTTAAGTATAAGACAGGTTCTATTTCTAATCAGATACAAAATTGATTCACATTGCGCTATTTATCATTTTCCATGGCGTAAAGCGCGGCACCTATGGCCCCTGTCAGCTGGGGATGTTCCGGTATAAATATTTTTCCCGCGATAAGCTCCTCGGCCATTTTTACAAGGTACGGATTGTTTGCAATCACACCGCCTGTCATAATTACTTTTTCTGTCAGTGAATCCATTTCAATGATTCGCTTAATGATCGAATAGAATACACCTTTAACGATATCCGTAATATTTTTTCCGTTGCGAATATTTTCCAATACTTCGGTGGCGGAAAAGACGGTGCAGAAACTCCCGAGTTTGATCATGTCAGTTGACCGGCTTGCCAGGTCATTCATGTCTTCAAGGGGAACATCAAGCCGTGCGGCCATTTCTTCCAGGAAGGCGCCGGTTCCCGCGGCACATTTCCGATTCATTTTAAAACCGGTTCTCAGCCCCTTTGCGTCGAGTTTAATGATTTTATTGTCCTGTCCGCCAATATCGACAATGGTAATCGGTTCGGGAAAATAGAGAAAGCATCCTTTCGCGTGGCACCCGATTTCTGTCCTGCTCCCATCGGCATAGGCGACATTTTTTCTTCCGTAGCCGGTCGAAATCACTTTAATAATGTCCTCCCGGGATGCCCTGGCAGCTTTAAGGGATGATTCCAGGCATTCTTCGGCTCTCGCGTAAAAATCGGTTCCTGATTTTTTTATTGAATACCCGATAAGATTTTTATCGGGGTCAAGTATTGCGACCTTTGTCCTTGAAGAACCCACATCTGTTCCAACGTAAATTTTATTTGAGATCATATTCATGGTGCACTTTCGTTAGTATCGAGGCCATCCCGGCCATGACCATATTTCACGGTATCATAAATACCATACGATAACCGGCGGCAGGTCCAGCGTTGACATACTGATTATTTTTTTGATTCCAAACCTTTCACCAGTGCCTGTAGTGTCAGGTTGTATGGCGTTTCAATGCCGGCCTGCTTCCCATATTCTACAAATTTTCCATTGATAAAATCGATTTCAGTTCTTCGATTATTTTCTATATCCATAAGCATGGATGGTTTATGATCACCGGCGTTTCCCATATATCCCATTGCCCCGGGATAATAATCCCATCCCACATCGATTTCATTGGCCCTGGCAATTTTAATGCATTCTTTTGCGAGAGCTTCAACGATTTGAAATACGATTGGATCGTTCATGGCCTGTGCCATGGTCATACCTGTTGCGGCACATACCGGATTCATCGAAGCATTCATAATACTTTTGCGCCAGACCATTGAAATGATCTGGTCCGTGTGCTCGGTCGCAAGCCCGCATTTCGTAAGCGCTTTGGCAATCCCAATGGCCGCATGATGTGACTCTTTATCAAGTTCCTGAATATAATGAGGCGGATGATGAAACGGCATGTTTACGTGGCCGGGTCCCAAAAGCCCGCATCCATAATTAACCACAGCCCGCATCACCGATTTTTTTCCCAGTGCATCGGAAAATACAAGTTCAGTGTCGATACCATTTTGCCAGCTTACAACATACATCCCGTCTTTTTGAAATCCTTCGATTGCAGACGCGATAAGGGAGTTGGCGTTTGCCTTAACAGTGATAAATATGACATCCGGTGGATTTTTGGCAAGGTCGTCTATGTCTGTAGATGTCCTTGTAACGCCCTGGGTGATGTTTTCGGCTCCTTCAATAATAATTCCAGGTTTAACAGCAGGTTTGATCAGATCAGGAATCACATCACAAAGTGTGACATCATATCCTCCTTTTGCAAGGAATGCGGCCACGATGCACCCCACCGGACCTGCTCCGATAACGGCAAACGATTGTGGACGAAAAACGGCTTTCTCATCCATACTCTACCTCCATGTTATAAAGGGTTTTAGAATTGACGGTTTCGTAAAAAGTCCAACTTCTGCGTTGTGCTGCATTTCGCAATCATTCAACGTACTATAAGTACGCTTCATGATTACAAAATTTGCACGCCTTGAATTTGAACTTTTTACGAAACCGTCTCATTCGGACTTTT